>JBEBJC010000959.1:0-3449 GCA_040080105.1 Myxococcota bacterium | reverse complement strand
GGGCGAGCCCCCCGCTCGCGTGGGCGACCGCGGCGGCGGTGCGCTGGTGCGGCACCAGCGCGAGCGAGACCCCCGCGACCACGATCCGGGTCGGCGCGTCGAACACCTGCAGCCGGGGCGCGCCGGCGAGCGCGGCGACCAACCCGCGCCGATCGTGGTTCCCGGCGAGCACCACCACCGGCACCCGGCGGGCGACCTCGGACAGCAGCCGGGTGGCGGCGGCGATCGCCGTGCGGTCGGGGTGGGACCGATCGAACAGGTCGCCCGAGTGGATCACCAGGTCGACCTCCTCGCGGCACGCCGGCGCGAGCGCGAGCTCGAGCGCTCGCTCGTGGTCGGCCGCGCGCAGATCGGGCGGCGCGCCGGACAGCGCCCAGCGGGCGCCGAGGTGGGTGTCGGTGACGTGGAGGATCCGCACCCCTCGGGTGTACTCCGCCGACCGACCCGAATTTGACCGGGAGCGCGCCGTGGCTCCGTCGATCGCAGTCGGTTAGCGAGCCAGCCGATGAACGACAGCGCCCGCCGCTTCGGTACGCTGGTGGCGCTCGCCGCCATCGTGTGGCACGCCCTCGCGGTGCTGACCCCCGCGTGGGTCAACACGTTCGACCAGCACCAGGCGCGCGACTTCGCGAGCTACTACTACGCGGTCGAGGTCGCGAACCAGGGCGGCGACCCGTACGCGAAGGGCCAGCTGAACAACGCGGCGCGGCTCCAGGGGCTGCGCACCGGCGTCCACCCGTTCCTGTACGCCCCGCCGTTCCTGCTCGGGATGGCGTGGGTCGCGGGCTTCGACCTCCCTTCGGCGTTCCACCTGTGGTTCTGGCTGCACGAGCTCACCGCGGTGGCCGCGGCGATCGTGTTGTGGCGGTGGTGGCGCCCGCTGTCCCCGTCGGTCGGGTGGGTGATCGCGGTGGTGTTCGGCTGCATGACCGCGATCCCGAACAACCACATGATGGGGCAGGCGAACTTCCCCGGGCTCGCGCTCGCGCTCGGCGGGCTGTGGGCCACCGAGTCGGGCCGGCCGCGGTTGGGCGGGGCGCTGATGGGCGCCGCGTGTATGTTGAAGATGAGCCCCGCGCTGTTCGTGGTGTGGTGGATGGTGCGGCGCGAGTGGGTGGCGGTCGCCGCGTCGATCGTGTCCGGCGCGGTGCTGTCGGTCGCCGCGCTGCCGTTCGCCGGGCCGATGGTCCAGTGGCGGTTCTACACCGAGATCCTGCCGAGCTTCTCCTCCGGCAACTACAACGGGCTCGCGGTCCCGGTGGGGATGTTCGGCAACCACTCGGTCCCGAACCTGCTCGACCAGCTGTGGCCCGGGACGAGCGCGGGGCTGTCGCGGCTCGCGCGCTTCGGCTCGTCCACGTTCGCGCTCGCGTCGCTGGCGGGGCTCGGGTGGGCGTTCTTCACCCGCCCGGGTGACCGCGAGCCGGACGGGTTCGCGCGCGCCGGCCAGGCCGCGGTGTACGGCGTGTTGTTGCTGTTGATCCCGGTGTACACCTACGAGCACCACCTGGTGTTCGCGCTGCCGGCCGCGGTGCTCGCGGCGCTCGGGATCGAGACCGGGCGGCTCGGCCCCCGGTGGGTCGTGCCGACCGCGCTGTCGATCGCGGTGCTGCTGTTCGACCTGCAGGTGCTCAAGTCCGAGTCGAACGCGCTGTCGGGCTGGTGGGCGCCCCTCGGAGGCCTGCTGCAGGAGGCGAAGTTCCTGTCGCTGCTCGGGCTCGGTCTCGCGTCGGCGCGGATCGGGGTGAGCGCGGGGGAAGGACTGTCCCCCGCGGGGGAGCGGGCGTGAGGCCCCGCGCGCTGGTCACCGGCGCGGCGGCGCGGGTCGGGGCGGCGATCGCGGTCGAGCTCGCCCGGCGAGGGTTCGACCTGGTGCTGCACACGCGGACCACCGACCTCGGCCCGACCACCGCGGCGTGTGAGGCCGTGGGAGCGGCGGTCCGCGCGGTGTCGGCCGATCTCGCCACGGTCGGAGGGTGCGACGAGGTGGTGCGCGCCGCCGCCGATGGCGGGCCGCTGCACGCGCTCGTGAACAACGCGAGCGTGTTCTACCCGGTGCCGTTCGCCGAGATCGACGCGGCCGAGTGGGACCGGGTCCAGGCGGTGAACATCCGCGCGCCGTTCCTGCTGTCGCGCGGCCTGTTGCCGCAGCTGCGCGCGGCCGACGGCGCCGCGATCGGCGCGCCCGCGGGCCAACACGGGGTGGTGGTCCACCTGGTCGACATCGGCGCGGAGCGGCCGGTGGTGGGCCACGCCCACTACTCGGTGAGCAAGGCCGGCATCGCGATGTTGGTCAAGGCGATGGCGGTCGAGCTCGCGCCGGCGGTGCGTACGGTCGGGGTGAGCCCGGGCCAGGTCGCGTGGCCCGAGGGTTACGACCAGGCCCTGCGCGAGCGGCTCACCCGCAGGATCCCGCTCGGGCGCGCCGGCGGGCCCGACGACGTGGCCCGCCTCGTGTCGTTCCTGATCACCGAGGCGCACTACCTCAACGGCGTGATCGTCCCGGTGGATGGCGGTCTGGGGGTCCGGTACTGATGATGGACGCGATCGAGCTCGACGTACACCTGTCCTGCATCGTGGGCATCTTGCCCCGCGAGCGGATCGAGCCGCAGCCGCTCGAGATCTCGGCGCGGCTCGAGCTCGACCTGGAGGGCGTGGGGCGGTCGGGAGACCTCGAGCGCGGCGTGGACTACGCCTCGATCGACGCCCAGTTCCGGTTCCTCGCGGTCGAGGGGCGGTTCCGCCTGCTCGAGTCCCTCGCCCTCGCGCTGCTCCGGGCGGCGCTGACCGGCCCGGTCGAGCGCGCGTCGGTGCGGATCGCGAAGCCGGCGGTGCTGCGCGCGGCCGTGCCGGCGATCGCGGTCGCGCGCAGCCGCGGCTGGGCGGTGGGCGACCGATGGATCGACGTCCCCGAGGTCGAGGTGTACCGCGACGTGGCGCTCCCCGGAGTCGCCCTGACCGCAGACGCGGTGTTCTCCCTCGACGCCGGCGCGGTGCCGTGCCCGTTCACGCCGGATCGTCCGACCTCGGTGCTGGTGGTACGCCGCCGGTGAGGATCGCGTCGACCAGGACGTCGGCCAGCTGAGCTCGCCCGAACGGCTTCTGCAGGAACGGCGGGGCCACGCCCCCCGACTGCACCGCCGCGACGGCCTCCGACTCGGCGAACCCGCTCATCAGCACGATCGGGAGCCGCGGCGCGAGGCGGCGCAGCTCGGCCAGCAACGCCGCGCCGCCGCCCCCCGGCATCGCGAGGTCGATCAGCGCACACGCGAACGGGACCCGGCTCGCGCGGTACACCGCCAGGCCCGACGCGACCCCGTCCGCCTCGGAGGTCTCGTACCCGAGGTCGGCCACGAGCTCGACCAGCACCGACCGCACCAGCGCGTCGTCGTCGACCACCAGCACCCGCCCGCCCGACGGAGGCGCCGGCAGCGGGGACGCGGCGGGCG
>JBEBJC010000958.1:0-3451 GCA_040080105.1 Myxococcota bacterium | reverse complement strand
GCAGTGCGCCCACCATCTCCTTGCGGCCCAGGAACCCGTACCAATCGTCGTAGTCGAGATTCGTGGTGAGGATCGTGGCCTTTCGACCGTACCGCTCCTCCATCAATCGGAAGAAGATGTTCGTCTGCTCAGGCTTCAGCGTCAGGTAGGACATCTCGTCGATCAGCAGCACGTCGAAGCTCTTGAGCTGGTTCAGCAGCTTTCGCGTGGACTTGTCGGCAAGGCTCGCGAACATCTCGTCGAACAGGTCCTGCGCGGAGATGAACAGCCCACGATAGCCATTCTCCAACGCCCGCAACAGGATGCCCATCGCCAGACCGGTCTTGCCGACCCCGGTCGGGCCGATGAACACGATGTTCTCGGCCTTCGGCACGAAGTCCAGCTCGCCGAGCTGCCGGATGACGGCGGCGTTGACGCCGGGCTGCTGGTCGAACGGAAACGTGTCCAGCGACCACCGCTCCGGCAGCCGCGACACCTTCACCCGGTACTCGAAGCTGCGCTGGCGCTGCCACGCGTACTGCTCGCGGAACAACGCTGCGGCGAAGTCCCGGAACGAAGACCCCGACGCGGTCGCCCGGGCAGTCTCTCGGTCGAACACCTCTCGGATCCGGTGCAGGCCGAGGTTCTTCAGCAGCTGGTCGATCTCGTCATCCATTCGGGTCCTCCGGGGTCTGGCGGAAGAAGTCGCCGGAGATCCGGCGCAGCACGATGTGCTCGATGCGTTCGAGGTCGAGCAGGCCGTCCTCGAGGGCCTGCCGCACCCCGTCGATCAGCGGCGCGGTCGGATACGCCACGAACATCGCGTGCAACCGGCGGATCGGGCGCACGGCCCGACCGCCGTGGCGCTTCTTCAGCGCGTCGACCAGGGTCGCGAGCTCTGGCGCCGCCGCGCGAAGCGGTCCCTCCTCGGCGATCGGCGGCGCTGACGCTGCGGGCAACCGACGCTTCTTCGCGTGCTCCGGCAGCGTGCGCGTCGCGTGCATCCGGTCCTCGACCCGCGCGTGCTCGGCGACCGTCTTGCGGCGCTCGACGATCTTGATGCTTGCCAGCGTGGCGCGGACCTCGACCTCGTGGCCGAGGAGGCCGTCGGGCACCGAGTACCGGTTCGACCAGTAGTGGACGAAGCCCTCGAGATCGACGGTGCGGTGGACGAGGTCGTACACCTCGGGGACGTGCAGGGGCAGCGGCTTGAGCGCCGAGCGCTCGGTCTGGAACAGCGCCATGGGGGTGGTCTGGATCCGGCGCTTCGGCTTGTGGTCCACCCGGTCACACCAGTCGCGCAGCTGGGCGTTGAGGTCCGCCAGATCGGCGAACGTACGACCGGGGTAGAAGTTGTTCTCGATGTGGTCGAACGGCCGTTCGACGCGGGCGGACCGGTTCTTGTCCCCGAGCTCGTGCGCCATCCACTCGAACCCGAAGCGACTGCCGAACGCGGCCATCTCCGGCGCGGGGACCGCGTCCTTGCCGTTCCCGTGCGCCAGGATGACGCTGGTGTTGTCGACCACGCAGCGCCCGCCCGCGCCTTCGAAGTGCGTGATCGCCTCGGTCAGGAACGCCTTGGCGTAGAACCGGTCGAACCGCGGGTAGACCTGCGCGTAGATCCGCAGCGAGAAGCACAGGACCAGCGACGCGCACTGCATCAGGCGCTCCCGGCCGCCGATCACGACCCGGTGCGGCGAGGTGTCGTGCTGCATCTCCTCGCCGGGCTCGAAGTGGTACTGCCCGGCGCGGACCTTCGGTTTCTGGCCGATGCCGTTCCGTCGGCAGAACGCGGTCAGCGTCGGGTAGGCCACGACCACGCCCTCGTCGGCGAACTTCTCGTAGACGCGGATGAGGTTCCCGCGGCAGACGACCCACAGGTCCCGGATCCGGTCCAGGTGCGGGTCGAGCTTCGACTTGCGCTCGACCGGGGGGTACGGTCGACTCGCCGCTCCCCAGGATGTTGTCGACCGACTCGCGCGAGATCCCCACGGCCTCCGCGATCGCTCGGTTGCTCGGTCGCGGGTCTCGCCGGGCCAGGCGCAGCACTGCGATCCGGGTCGCCTCGTCATGCATCGAGTCCCTCCTCGGCGAGCAGCGTCCGGACCGCGCCGAACGCGAGGTCGGCCTCCCCGAACGCGCGGGTGACGGCCTCGCGACCGCCCGCGTCGAGCTGGTGGAGCGCGAACGCCCGCAGCCGCTTTCGAACGCCGTGGCAGGCCCCCGAGATCGTCTCGATCGAGCGGACCAGATCGGTGACGGCGTCGATCTCCTGCGGCGGGTCGACGGCCTGGGCCTTCAGGAACAGCTCGGGGTGGTCGACGATGCGCTCTCGCGTCTCGGCGTCGGCGGCACGCCACGCGAGGTACAGGGTCGCGAGCTGTCGGGTCGTGGGTCGCAGCGTGCCGAGGTGGGACACCAGCCGCTCGGCGTGGTCGCGGTTGCCGCGCGACAAGGGAACCAGGGACTGCTGCGCACCGTGAGCGCCGATCCGCCCGTCCCGGACGGCCTTTTGGACGCTGGCGGGCAGGTGGACGACGAGCGCGAGCCGTCGGGACACGAAGCTCTCGGAGCGGCCGAGCAACTGGGCGAGCTCGATCTGCTTCAGCGAGAACCGCTCGAGCAGCTCCTGGAACAGCCACCCGTCTTCGAGGGCGAAGCGGCGCCGACCGCTTCCGGTGCGATGGGCGAACAGGAGCGCGTCGCGCTCGGACAACGGCAGCGTCATCGCGAGGATCGTGTCCCGGCCGAGCTTGCGAACGGCCGCGACGCGGCAGTAGCCGTCGATCAACACGAGCCGGTCGCCGCGCGCGACCACGAGGACCGGCTGACGCTGGCCCTCGTCCGCGAGGTCGGCGGCGAGTCGGGCCACCGCACGCCGCTCGACGACCCGCAGATCGGCGTACGCGAGGTCCAGGCGGTGCAGGTCGATCTCGGTGGTCGACATGGGGACGGTCTACGGGGCCGGCCCGCGGAAGTCAGTCGCGTCTCGCGGAGGGGGGCGGGAGACTTCGGTCGGTTCGCCAGGTTCGTCCGACCGTCTCGAGGGCCTCTCGTCTCGCGACTGATCCCGGAATAGTCGGACGAGCTTCCGAACTTGGACCGGCACTTCCGCGCGCCTCTCGTCTCGCGGGGCGGTGGGTTGAACTTTCGGTGGATCCGCCGATCCCTCGGGCGCGACGGTGACCACCCGCCGGCTGAGCAGCTCGTCCTGGGCCTGGCGCTTGTCCCGCTTGCGGCCTGCGGCGCAGCTCCGCCGGTGGAGCTCCCGCTGGCAGGCCTCGTCGAAGCAGGCCTTCTGCCGCTTACCGACTCGCGGATCCGGTTCGTACCACCGCCGACAGATGGAGCACGGCCGCTTCGTCGTGGCCATCGCACCCCGGATGATCGCTACCCCAGCTCAGATCCGCGCCGGAACCCGCGTGGCCGGTTCTGGCGAGCACACCCCGGCCGGTCCTGGCGAGCGTTGAAG
>JBEBJC010000077.1:0-15391 GCA_040080105.1 Myxococcota bacterium | reverse complement strand
CCGAGGAACACGACCTGATCCGCGAGGACCTCGGTGGTGTACTTGTCGTTGCCATCCTTGTCCTGCCACTTGCGGGTGCGGATCTTGCCCTCGATGTAGACTTGCCGCCCCTTCTTCAGGAACCGGCCGACGTTCTCCGCGACCTTGCCGAAGCAGACGACCCGGTGCCACTCGGTGTGGTCGGTCCATTGCCCGCCATCATCCTTGCGACGCTCGCTGGTCGCGATGCGCAGGGTGGCGACGACCATGCCCGACCCGGTGGTGCGGCTCTCGGGATCTCCCCCGAGGTTCCCGACGAGGATGACCTTGTTCACCGACATGAAACCTCCCTTCCGATCCGCGCAGGATCGGCGACGCGAACCTTTATCTCCCGCGCTCGTGGTGAGAGAGCCAAGAAATGACCGCCCGCACGGAGGCGATTCGGGCTACGCTTTGGGAGTGGGTACCCCTCGTTGCCCGATTTGTGGTGTGGTCCTCGGTTCGGCGAGCGTGCGGTCGGGCCCGTTCTGCTCGGCGCGCTGCAAGATGGTGGACTTGGATCGCTGGCTGTCGGGCGACTACCACATCCCCGGTGAACCCGCCTCGCCAGAGGACTCGAGCTCCGATTCCTACGGAAATGAACCCCGCTCGACGGACGTAGCTCCGCCGGAGGAGACATGACCACTCGCGATCAGCTCCAGGCAACCCTGTCCGTGCACGACCCGGAGGCGTTGCGGTTGATCTTGGTGGCCTCCGGGGTCGACCCGCGCGACGCGCGCGATCCGTCCGACCTCGCAGCTCGGATCGCCGATGCCATCTGGTGGAACTACTGCACGCCGCTCGGGTACGTGGTCGAGCGGTCCACCTTCGAAGACGTGGTGCGGCACCTCGCGCGCAAGCTGGGCGTCGGCGATCGGGTCGACCCCGACGTGCCGGTGTGGGATCAGGTGCAGGCCCTCACCCGCGCGCTGCTGACCGAGATCCCGGCCGACGGGGTGTCGGTCGCCTCCCTCGACGAGACCACCCGCAGCCGGATGTCTCCCTCGTGGTTCGCCCCGATCGGCTGGGGGGGCGGCGCGACGGGCTCGTTCGCCACCCGGTGGGGGTCGGGCAAGGTTCTGGCGCTGCTCAAGACGCCGATCGGCCGTCTCCTGCCGCTGCTGCCGGTGGTCGGGCCGTGGGTCGGCGCCGTCCGTACCGGCATCGGCGCGGTCCACATGGTCACGGGCCCGCTCGGGCTCGCGATGACGGTGTTGTCGGTGAACTCGGCGCTCAGCACGAACTACCAGCGCCTCGTGCCGCTGGTCCTCGGGGTGGGTGCGCTACGGCCTGCGCCGGTGAACGACGCCGAGGTCGTCGCGGAGCCGATCGAGGCCGTGTGAGGCCGATCGTTCGGCCACCTCCCTCCACCCCGGGGAAAAGGGGGATACGGTGCCAGGGTACCAAAGGGGTGCCCTATGAAGTTGCTGTCCCTTCGCTCCTTCCTGCCCATCCTGATGCTCGCCGCATGCACCGGCGGCGGCGCTTCCGAAGAGAAGACGCCCGCCGAGCTCGACAGTGATGGTGACGGGCTCAACGACGCCCAGGAGCTCGAGCTCGGGCTCGATCCCAACGCCGCGGACAGCGACGCCGACGGCGTGTCCGATCCCGACGAGATCGACGCTGGCCTGAACCCGGCGGTGGCCGACTCCGACTCCGACGGCCTCGACGACGGCGCCGAGCTCGACGGCGGTTCGGACCCGCTGTCGGCCGACACCGACGGCGACCTGCTGGGCGACGGCGCCGAGGTGGACGCCGGCACCGACCCGACCAACGCGGACACCGACGGTGACGAGTACACCGACTACGAAGAGGCCGACTTCGGCTCCGACCCCCTCGACGATTCGTCGGTGATCTACCAGGGCGGTTGGCCGTACAACGCCGACAAGGATCTGCTGGTCGACCCGGGCTTCGGCACGCCGATCGCGATCGACGCGATGTTCCCGAACATGATCGGCGTCGATCAGTTCGGTGAGCAGGTGGAGCTTTACGACATGCTCGGCCACGGCAAGCCCGTGCTGGTCGACTTCTCCGCCGAGTGGTGCGGCCCGTGCAACATGCTCGCGGACTACCTCACCGGGGTCGAGAACGGCTTCGGCTACCCGAACATCCGCGAGGGCATCGAGTCGGGCGAGGTGATCTGGTTCACGATCCTGCTCGAGGACAACTTCGGCAACCCGGCCGGGGAGTCGGTGTGCTCCTCGTGGGCCACGATCCACCCCGACGAGCGCATCCCGGTGGTCGGGCCCGCCGTCACCCAGCCGATCTTCGACTACCTCGGGCTGGTGTACTTCCCGACCCTGGTCTGGCTCGACGACACCGGCTTCACCCACGCGTACAACATCGGGTTCAACCCGTACCTCGCGGCCGATGCGCTCGAGAACGAGCTGTCCGGCGGCTGATGCGCCGCTGCAGGCCACGACCGGTCGGCCCGGAGATCCTCGATCTCCGGGCCGCGCTGCTCAGGACGTTCCGCGCGGGGCCGGTGGGAGCCCGTGCTGCGCGGCGACCCGGTCGTAGTAGTCGATCACCGTGCGCACGTACGCCCGCTTCTCCGTGTACGAGCCAGGGAAGAAGCTCCGCTTGAACCCGTGCAGGATCATGTTCCGCAGGGTGGTGGGGGAGATCTGGAACGCGTCGAGCGCCAGGCGCAGCTCACGCGACACCGTGGTGTTCGACACCAGGCGGTTGTCGGTGCACAACGTGACCGACTGCCGCTCCGCCACCATCCGCCCGAGCGGGTGGTCCTGCACCCGGCGCAGTTCGGGCATCGTCTGGAGGTTGCTCGTGATGCACACCTCGATCAGGATTCGGCGGTCTGCGATGTACTCCGACAGCTGGCGCACGTACCGCGAAGGGTCTTCGTCCTCGACCTGATCGACCGCGTACAGGTGGGTCCCGTGCCCGATCCGGTCGGCGTTGAGCCGAGTGATCGCCTCGAAGATGCTCTCGGGGCCGTACGCCTCCCCCGCGTGCACCGTCTTCTTCAGGAAGTGCGAGTGGCAGTAGTCGTACGCCTCGACGTGGTCGTGCGCCGGGTGCCCGGCCTCGGCCCCGGCGAGGTCGAACCCCACCACCGGCAGCCCGAACCGGTCGCGGGCGTCGATCACCGCCCGCGCGAGCGACAGGCTCGCGATCCCGTACACCTTCTTCACCGGCCAGTACGGCAGCGCCTCCAGCAAGCCACGGAAGTACGGGCCGAACCCGCCGGTGAACATCCGCATCGCGCAGCAGATCAGGCCGTACCGGAACGGCGGCTCCCCGCCGCTCTGCACCCCCGGGGTCGCCTCGTGCGCGCGCCGCACCCGATCGAGCCCGCGATCCACCGCCGCCAGGATCCGGCGGATGTCGAGCGTGCCCGCCCGCACGTGCAGCTGCGGCGCGAACCGCACCTCCAGGTACCTCACCCCCTCGGCGAGGCAGTCTTCCCCGAGCTCGAACGCCACGCGCTCCAGGGCCTCCTCGTCGGTCAGGACCCCGCAGGTGTAGGCGAAGCCGTGCAGGTAGTCGGGGAGGTCGCGGTACTGGTCCTTGAACACCAGCTCCCGCAGGCCGGACTCGGTCTCGGACGGGAGCGCCACCTTCCGCTCACGGGCGAGCTCGATCAGGGTCGACAGCCGGAGAGAGCCGTCGAGGTGGCAGTGCAGGTCGGTCTTCGGGAGGGCGCGGAGCAGCGCGTCGGACCAGGTCGGGGCCAAGTTCATGGGCGGAAGATACTCGGCAGACCCGATCGCCGCAGCCCCATCCGAAGGATCTGCTTTTGGAGGCTAGTTACAAGCTCGATAATTTCAGTGATCCCGACTGCGCCTTGAAACCAGCGAGCGCAGTTGCTAGGCAGGGGCCACCGGCCCCAGCGCTGGGCTCCGCTGGTCTGGTGAACCGGACCCGGGGCGCGGCCCCACCTGGGGCCGCCCGGCTGATCTCTGGCCTCCGCCAAACGGCGAGGCGCCCTCGGAGGCGTTCGTGCAGCTCCCGAACTCGATGCGCGACAACATGGTCGATGATCTCGACGAGTACTTGGAGGCCGTGTCGGCGTCGCCCGACACCGAGGCCATCTCCAACTACGTGATCGAGCTGCTGGAGACCTACGCCGAGACCGAAGGGATCGACGACGTCCTCGCGTCCCTGGAGGATGACGCCGCGCTGGACGGCACGTTGTCCGAGTCGATCGAGGAGGAGATGTCCTCGAACGACGAGTTCGAGTACACGGGCGAAGAGATCATCTCCCTGCTCGAGCGCCTGTGCGCGATCGAGTGGGTCGAGGGAGAAGACGACGAGGAAGAGGACGACGACGAGGAGGAGGAGGAGGAAGAGGACGAGGAGGAAGCGTAGATCGCCCACCTCGGGAAAGGGATCACCTGCCCTCGACCGGCCTGATGCGCTACGCTGTCGGACGATGTCGGCCCTCTCAGCAGAAGCGGTCACCACCGGGCTGCTACAGGCGACTTGGACCGGGAACCACCTGTTCCTGTGGAGTCGCTCGACCGAGCTACAGGTCGCGCTCGCGGAGCTGCCAGGGCTGCCCGTCGGCCGCCCGCAGCGCCGTCCGATCGCGATCCGGCGGAGCCGGACCACCTGGTCCCTCACCGAGGGGATCGAGCTCGGCATCGGAGAGGTCACCTCCCTGCTCGGCGGGCTGGCGAACGACGCGCCGGTGTCCGACACGCTCCGCACCTACTCACTCGCCACGAAGCTCGCGCTGGAGCTCGGGGCGCGCAAGCGGGTGGTCCCCACGCTGATCCAGGCGAACGCGCGCTGGGTGTGCGTGTTGTCCGATCCCGCCGATCGGGAGCGGTTCGAAGGGATCCACCGCTCGCTGCCGGTGGTCGGCAGGGTGCCCGTGGCGGAGTCGGCGAAGTTGCCGCCGGTCGCGGCGAGCGCCACGGTCCGGTCGTTCATGGACGCGGTGGTCGACCGGATCTACCGCCAAGGCGCCTACGCCGGGCCGGCCCGCGGGTGGGCGCTCGACTTCGCGCAGGCGCTCCGGGGCGACGAGCCGCGGTTCACGATCCGCGACGCCCGGGCCCAAGCGACCCCCGACCGGATCGTGGCGTGGGCCCAACGCGCCGAGGCGCCGGTGCCCCGGGTGGGCCTCCGGCTCGAGCTGCCCGACAAGGCGAGCCCGGAGCGGTTCCCGCTGCGGATCGTGCTCCATCGACCCGGCGATCCCCACACTTCACTCCCGGTCGACGCGGCGTGGGACGCGGGGAAGTCGGTCCGGATCGGCGGCGACGAGCTGTTCCACCCCGCCGAGTCGACCCTGCGCGGGCTCGCGCGCGCGGCTCGGCTGTACCCGCCGCTCGCCGAGTCCCTCGCGGGCGACCGCCCTCGGGATCTGCTGCTCGACGCGAGCCAGACCTGGGCGTTCCTCGACACGGGGAGGATCGCGCTCGAAGCCGGCGGCATCGGGGTCGTGCTGCCGGAGGAGTTCGCGCACGCAGGTCGGCAGCGGATTCGGGCCCGGATCCGCCTCGGCCTTGTCGGAGAGCGCAAGCTGGCGCTGGACGACCTGCTGACCTACAAGTGGGAGGTCCTGGTCGGGGAGTCGGTGCTGACCGGCGCGGAGTTCACGGGGCTACTGGCCAACAACCGCCCGATCGTCCGTTGGCGGGGAGACTGGGTGTTCCTCGACCCGGTCGAGCTCGCCCGACTCCCGCAGGACCTGTCGGCGATCGGCAGGATGAAGGCCCCCGACGCGCTCCGCGCGATCCTCACCGGCCACCACAACGGCGTCCCGGTGGTGGCGGACGAACGCCTCACCACCTTGTTCGACGCGCTGCGCGAGCCTCCAGAGCTCCCGCCGCCGGACGGGCTCGTCGCCACGTTGCGCCCGTATCAGGGTCGCGGGTACGCGTGGCTCGCGGCGCTCGGCGCGCTCGGCCTCGGGGCGCTGCTCGCCGACGACATGGGGCTCGGCAAGACCGTGCAGCTCGTGACCTACCTGCTGGCGCGGCGCGACGCCGAGCGGCCGAGCCTGGTGGTCTGCCCCACCAGTGTCCTCGGGAACTGGCAGCGGGAGCTCGCGCGGTTCGCGCCCGAGCTGAAGGTGGTGCGGTGGCACGGCCTCGAGCGCGAGGAGCGCTCCCTCGACGGCGCGAACGTCGTGTTGACCACCTACGGGCTGATGGTGCGGGACGCCGCGCGGCTGTCCAACCTGACGTGGGACGTGGTCGCGCTCGACGAGGCCCAGAACGTCAAGAACCCGGACAGCCGCCGGGCGCGGGCCGCGCGTCAGCTGTCCGCGCGCCACCGGGTGGCGCTCACCGGAACCCCGGTCGAGAACCGGCTCGACGAGCTGTGGTCGGTGATGGAGTTCCTCGTCCCCGGGCTGCTCGGCCCGCGGGCGACGTTCCAGCGCGAGACCGCCGTGCGGATCGAGCGGTTCGGCGATCCCGAGGCCGCCGATCGGCTCCGCAAGACCGTGTCCCCGTTCCTGCTCCGCCGGACCAAGGCCGACCCGACCATCGCCGCCGACCTGCCGGACAAGGTCGAGCAGCGCGAGTACTGCCAGCTGTCCGACGAGCAGCGTCAGCTGTACCAAGAGGTGGTCGAGCGCTCGCTCGCCACCCTGTCCGAAGTGACCGACTTCGAGCGTCGCGGGCGGGTGCTCGCGATGCTCACGTCGCTCAAGCAGATTTGCAACCACCCGTTCCACTTCTTGAAGCGAGCCGACCCGGCCGCCGATCCGACCCTCCCCGGCCGATCGGGCAAGCTCGACCGTCTGACCGAGCTGATCGAGCAGATCGCGAGCTGCAACGAGCGGGTGGTGCTGTTCACCCAGTACCGCGAGATGGGGGAGCTACTGCAGGCCCACATCGAGGCGGTGCTCGGCGAGCCGGTCCCGTTCCTGCACGGGGGTACGCCTGCGACGGCCCGCGACGAGCTCGTCCGCAGGTTCCAGTCCGACGACGACTTCGCGCCCACCGCGTTGATCGTCTCGCTGAAGGCAGGCGGCACCGGGTTGAACCTGACCAACGCGACCCACGTGATCCACTTCGACCGCTGGTGGAACCCCGCGATCGAGGATCAAGCGACCGATCGCGCGCACAGAATCGGTCAACTCCGGACCGTGCTCGTTCACAAACTCGTGTGTGAAGGTACCTTGGAGGAGAAGATCGACGCGCTGCTCGACGAGAAGCGCGAGCTGCTCGACGTGGTGGTGGGGTCCGGGGAGCGATGGGTGACCGAGCTGGACGATGACGCCCTGCGAGACCTGGTCCTGCTGAGCCCGGGGAGCGACCGATGAAGCCGGACGGACTGCGCACCACCAACCGTCCCCCGGGGCGGCTCGCCGCGCGGTGGCTGTCGATGCTCGAGGGGTTGGAGGAGCGGATCAAGGGGCGCGTCCTGCGCGGCCGGACACTCGCGCGCGCCGGACGGGTGCACGAGCTCGAGCTGGCGCCCGGGGCCGCGCTCGCCGGGGTCCAGGACGCCGACGTTCAGCGGCCCACGGTGCGGGTCCGCACGTTCGACGACGAGGACTGGGCCAAGGTGATGGCGGCGCTCCGCTCGCGCTTGTCACTGCTCGCGAAGCTACTGGAGGGCGAGGTCGCCGACGACCTCCTCGGCCTGCTCGACGCCCAGGGCGTCCCGCTGGTGCCGCGCGCCGACGAGATCGACGGTGACTGCGACTGCGGCGATTGGGCGGTGCCGTGCGCGCACGGGGCGGCGTTACACCACGTGCTGGGGGAGGCCCTCGACGGTGAGCCGTTCCTGCTGTTCACCTTGCGCGGCCGCACCCGCGACCAGCTGTTCGGCGACCTCCGGCGGGCGTGGGGCGACCCCGCCTCACCGCGGGCGCCGCGGGAGCCCAAGCGGCCGGTCGACGTGGACGCCACCGACCCGTTCTCGAGCCCGGCGCCGCCTCCCCTGATCGCGTTCCGGTTCGGCACGTCGGGCCCCCCGGGGATGCTGGAGCTCGGGCCCCTCGCCGGTGACGACGACCTGCAGCGCGCGCTGATGCCGCTGTACGACGCCGGCGCCGAGGCCTCGTTGGCCCTCGCGCTCGGCGCCCACGAGGCCGACCCGACCCCGCGGCGGCGCCGGGCGCGCTCGACCGTCCCGCGCGCGTCGATCGTCCCGGCCGCCACCCCCCTCGCCCGCGCTGCGCCGGTCAACGCCGACCTGACCGAGCGGATCGTGGACGCACTGGCCTGCCACGACCGCGGCGCGACGCTGGCCGAGCTCGCCGCAGAGCTGGCGCTCGACCCCGAGCCGGTCGCCCGCGAGCTCGACGAGATCGGTGCGCTCGGCCTCGTGTACCGAACCGGCGAAGGGCCGACCACCCGCTGGTTCGTGGGTTAGCCTGCACCGATGTTCTGGTGCACCGCGCTCGTCTACGCCGCCGATCCGGCGGCTCCCCCGGAGGATCACCTCCTCGACACCACCGAGCTCGTGGTCGACGCGAAGCTCCCGGCCGAGGTCCTGCTCGAAGGGGTGAAGCTGGCGCAGCTGTACTTCCCGGCCGAGGTCCGGTGGAAGGTCGAGGTCGGCGAACACCTCGCGCGGGTGTACACCAACGGCAACCCGGTCGACGTCCCCATCACGTTGGTGGCGGGGGTCACGACCAAGATCGTCGTCGGGCGGTCAGGGGTGACCACCGAGCGGCTCGATCGCCCCGAGGCGACGGGTCCGGCGAAGCTCGAGCTGCGGATGGTCGGCGCCGGGGGGGCGGTGGTGCGACTCGACCGGGAGGCACACCACCTCGACGCCGGCGGACGGGTCGAGCTCGAGCTCCCGAGCGGCTCACACCCGATGTCGGTGCGGTCGGCGGACGGGACGGTGATCTGGGCCGCGGGGGCGCTCGACGTGTACCAGGGGGAAGTCCTGGTGATGATCGCCGAGGGGCGCCTCCCGGAGGTCTCGGGCACGGGCGCGTTCCACGCTGGCGGCGGGTGAGGCCGCTCGCCTCGCTGCGGGTCCGGATCGTCGCGGCGTTCCTCGCGGCCGTGGCCATGTTGTTGACCGCGCTCGTGTTCCTGATGGTGCAGTACCAGGGCGTGGCTCGGTCGCAGGCGCTGATCACCGAGGGGTACCTGCCGCTGGCGCTGATCGTGGACCAGGTCCGCGGCGACCAGCAGCGGGTCGAGACCGACATCGCGCGCCTCCTCCGCGGGGACCGCCGGCCCTCCCTCGGGGCGGCGTCCGCAGCGGCGCTGTATGGCGAGCGCCTGCACGAGAACGTCCTCGAGGCGCGGATCCATGCGCGCCAGGCCCAGCAGATGGCTCAGGGCGGCGAGGAGGCCGCGGTGCTGAACAAGACCCAGCTGCACCTCGCGCGGATCGAGGAGCTGATCAAGGCGTACCAGGCGAGGTCCCTGCGGTTCGTGGAGCGGTCCGAGGCGGGCGGACAGCAGCCGGCGACGGAGTCGGCCGACCCGCTGGTGGAGGACGGGCGCGCGCTGGCCGAGGAGATCGAGAAGCTGTCGGAGTTGCTCGACGACCGCATCACCCGGCTGACCGAACAGGCCGACACGCAGCGCGCCCGCGCGAACCGGGTCGCCACGGTGCTCGCGGCGCTGTCCCTGGTGTCGTCGTTCGCGCTGCTCGCGGCGGTGCTGGCCGCCCTCCGGCCGGTGACCACGCTGACCGAGCACGTCCAGCGGTTGGCGCTCGGACAGCGGCCCGCGGCGCTCCGGGTGCGCGGCACCGACGAGATCGCGCTGCTGGCGCGCGAGTTCGACCGGATGGTCGAGGCCCTGCGGCTGCGCGACGACGCGCTCACCGAGCGGGCCGAGCAGTTCGATCGGCTGTCCCGGTACCTCGGCTCGGTGCTCGACAGCCTCGACGACGCGCTGTTCGTGGTCGAGAACGGCACGGTGACGCTGGCCAACCCGTCGGCGCGCGAGCTCGGCATCACCCCGGACCGCCCCGTCCCCGAGCCGTTCGCGGGCTGGACCGCGGTGCCGGGGGTCCGGGACCACCCACACGCGGGCACCGATCTCGAGGTCCGGGTCGTCCCGTTCGGCGGGGCGGGGCAGATCGTGCTCGCGGCGGACGTGACCGATCAACGGCGGGCGCTCGACCGGGCCGCGAGGTCGGAGCGCCTCGCGTGGATCGGGCAGATGTTGGCGCAGATCACCCACGAGGTGCGCAACCCGCTCAACGCGATCTCACTCAACGCCGAGATGTTGGGCGACGAGATCGGGAAGCTCGATCCCGAGGGGCACACCGAAGCCGGCGAGATCCTCGCCACGGTGTCGGGCGAGATCGAGCGGCTGACCGACGTGACCGCCCACTACCTTCAGCTCGCGCGCCGGCCGCGGGCCCGCCTGGCGGCGGAGTCGCTCGGTGAGCTGACCCGCGACGTCGAGCGGCTGCTGCACGCCGAGCTCGCGGCGCAGGGCGTCGGGTTCACCCTCCGGGTCGAGCCCCTGCCCCTGCAGCAGGTCGACGGCAACCAGCTGCGGCAGGCGTTGCTGAACGTGATCCGGAACGCGGTGGAGGCCGGCGGTCGCGCGCTCGAGCTGTCGGTGGAGCGCGCGGGTGAGGAGGTGCACATCGCGCTCAGGGACGACGGGCCGGGCATGTCGGCGGAAGAGATGGCCCGCGCGTTCGACCCGTTCTACTCGACCAAGGCCAGCGGGACCGGGCTCGGGCTCGCGATCACCCGCCAGATCCTCGAGGATCACGACGGCACGGTGCGGGTCACGTCGCCGCCCGGCCACGGCACCACGGTGACGCTGGTGCTCCCGGTGCGCCCGGCGTGACACGGGGTGCGTCTGCGCGAACAATTCGGGACGAAGGGGCGGTTCGTCTCGACGCCCTGGCGCAGCTAGGCTTGCGGTACGGAGGGTGGATGGCAGCCAGCACGGTGCTGGTCGTGGACGACGACGAAGCGAACCGGGTCACCCTCGAGCGCATCTTGTCCCGCGAAGGGTACCGGGTGGTCCACGCCGACTCGGGCCGAGCCGCGATGGAGCGGCTGCGCGAGGACCGGGTCGACCTCGTGCTCACCGACCTGAAGATGCCGGGGATGTCCGGGATCGACCTGCTGAAGGCGGGGCGTAAGGTCGACCCGGACCTCGAGGTGGTGGTGATGACCGCCTACGGGACCGTCGAGACCGCGGTCGAGGCGATGAAGGAGGGGGCGTACGACTTCGTGGCGAAGCCGCTCAAGCGGCACGAGCTCGTGTCGGCCCTCGCGAAGGCGCTGGAGAAGCGGTCACTCCAGGTCGAGAACCGGCGCCTGCGGGAGCAGCTGGCCGCGGTCGGCGAGGGCGAGATGATCGGGCGCTCCGACACGATGCGGGGGATGCTCGACGAGCTCGAGCAGGTCGCGCCCTCGGACTCCACCCTGTTGCTCACCGGCGAGTCGGGCACCGGCAAGAGCCGGCTCGCCCGGCTGCTGCACCGGATGAGCCGCCGCCGGGACGGCCGGTTCGTCGCGCTCAACTGCGCCGCGATCCCCGAGACCCTGCTCGAGAGTGAGCTGTTCGGGTACGAGAAGGGCGCGTTCACCGGCGCGGTCGGCCGAAAAGAAGGGCGGTTCGACCTTGCTCACGCCGGCACGTTGTTCCTGGACGAGATCACCGAGACCAAGCCGGCGGTGCAGGTCCGCCTGTTGCGCGTCCTCCAGGATGGCGAGTACGAGCGGGTCGGCGGCACCGAGACGCTGACCGCCGACGTTCGGGTAGTGGCGGCCACCAACCGCGACATCCGCAAGGAGATCGAGGAGGGGCGGTTCCGCGAGGACCTGTTCTACCGGTTGAACGTCATCCCGCTGCACGTCCCGCCGCTGCGGGACCGGGCCGAGGACGTGCCGCTGCTCGCACAGCACTTCCTCGCGCGGTACTCGAGCAAGAACGGCAAGACGTTCCTCGGGTTCACCCCCGAGGCGCTGGAGACGATGTCGGCGTACCGCTGGCCGGGCAACGTGCGGGAGCTGGAGAACGCGATCGAGCGCGCCGTGGTGCTCGGGCGGAGCGAGCGGATCGGGATCGAGGACCTCCCGTCGGTGTTGCGCGAGGGCGCCGGCAGCCGGAAGCGGGTCAGCTTCGAGGTCGGCACCCCGCTCAAGGTGGTCGAGCGACGGATGATCGAGGAGACGCTGCGGTATTGCGGCGGAGACAAGGGGCTCGCCGCGTCGCTGATGGGCATCACCTCGCGCACGATCTACCGCAGAGAGGCCGAGTGGTCCGAAGAAGACGCCTGATGCTGGTGAAAGGCACCCCGGCTGACGTACGTTGACCGACGGGCGGGCCGACCGGCGAGTTACCCCGTACCGGCGGAGCATCGATGGAACAGATCGCAGAACTCTACGGCCACAGCGTGTTCTTGTACCCGGTGACCGTCTGCGCGGTCATCGCGCTGGTGATCTCGCTCGAACGTCTGTACTTCTTGCTGTTCCGTGCCACGGTCTCGCCGGAGCCGTTCTTCCGTGAGATCCAGCGGCTGGTGCTCGCCGACGACCTCGACAAGGCGATCCGGCTGTGTTCGGCCGAGCCGAAGGCCCCCCTGGCGAACGTGGTGAAGGCGGCGCTGCTGCACGCGAACGGCGACAAGGAGGACCTCGCGCTGGCGGTCGAGCACGCCTCGCTCGACGCGGTGCCGGCGGTGCAGCGGCGGGTGGGGTACCTCGCGATGCTCGCCAACGTGGTCACGTTGTTCGGGTTGTTGGGCACGATCGTGGGCCTGATCGACTCGTTCGCGGCGGTCGCGGCCGCCGATCCCGAAGAGAAGCAGAACATGCTGGCTCAGGGCATCGCGATGGCGATGTACACCACCGCGGGCGGGATCTCGGTCGCGATCCCGTGCCTCGTGTCCTACGCGGTGTTGGTGCAGCGCGGGAACGCGATCCTCGACGACGTGGAGCGGTACGGCACCCGGTTGTTGCTGTTGCTCCGCGCGCGCCGCCCCCACGTCCGCGAACAGGTCCCCGCGGAGCCGGCGGCGGAGCCGGGATGACCCGTCGCCTCGACGACGATCCGCCCGAGATCAACCTGATCCCGATGCTCGACATGGTGTCGCTGCTGATCCAGCTGCTGCTGGTCAACGCGCAGTTCGGGGTGTTCGCCGAGATCCCGGCCGACCTGGGCGCGCCGTCCGATCAGCAGATCGCGGGCGTGCAGCTGCGGGTCGACGTGTCGACCAGCGGGTTCGGGGTCGGGTGGACCGAGCCCGGCGGACCCGAGGCCCGCACCGTGCCGTGTCTGGGGGGGTCGTGCGCCGCGCCCGAGTCGTGGGACCACGCCGCGCTCGCCGAGCTCGCGAGGAAGATCAAGGGGCTGCACCCCGCCGAGGCGCAGGTGCAGCTCGTGGTCGCGCCCGACGTGTCGTTCGAGGTGGTGGCGCGCGCGATGGACGCGCTCCGCGGCTCCGAGTCCGGACCGCTGTTCCCCGACGTGGTGCTCGGCGGATGAGGCGGAACCCGTTCGCCAAGGCCCGCGCGAAGCGTCGCTCGATGCCGATGACCGAGCTGTCGCTCGCCGCGATGGTCGACATGATGATCAACATCCTGATCTTCCTGCTGCACCTGTACGGGCGCGGCGCGGTCGAGGCGGTCCCGTCGGAGGATCTCCAGCTGGCGAAGTCCACCGCCGAGCAGGAGGTGCGGGCCTCGATCTCGGTGGTGGTGTCGCGCCAGGCGATCCTGGTGGGCGGCGCGACGGTGCTCGACCTGGTGGACGATCACGGAGTGCCGACGCTGCCGGAGGGCGTGGTACACGAGGGGCACCTGCCCGACCTCGCCACCGCGTTGGCGGCGAAGCGGGCGAAGGCGGAGCAACAACCGCTGCCCGAAGGCCGGACCTACGTCCCCGAGCTGTTGATCGAGACCGATCGCCGGGTGCCGTGGTCGGTGATCGGCCCGGTGCTCCGGAGCGGCGCGCGCGCCGGGGTGGAGCACTACCGGTTCGTGGTGTCGGCGCAGAAGCGTGAGCAGCCCTGATCGGCTCAGGGCGACGCGGACGACCCGACGAACTTCGCCAGCAGCAGGTCACCCCGGAGCCGGCCGTCCGGCTCCCGGTATTCGCCGATCCGCCGCCCCTCGTCGACGAACCCGACGCTCCGATACAGCGCGATCGCCGCTGCGTTGTCGGCGAACACCGCGAGCGACAGCTTCCGCACGACCCCGGTGCCTTCGGCCCACCGGATCGCGCCGTCGAGCAGCGCCCGACCGACCCCGCGGCGCCGGCACCCGGGGGCGACCATCATCTCGACCCGCGCGACGTGCCGACCCCGCGCCAGCGAGCCGCCGGTGGCCACCAGGAACCCGGCCAGGCGCACCTCGGGGAGGCGGGCCACCAGGAACGCCGCGTTGTCGCGTCGCTCACACTCGGCGATCTCTCGCTCCCGCAGCTCCAGCGTGTGGGTGAACTCCTCCGCCCGGGTGACGAAGAACCGGTCCTCGGCCAACACTTCTCGGTGCAGCGCGAGTGAGGGCAACGCGTCCAGCGCGCGCCCCGGCTCGACCTTCACCTGGACCCGTTCGCTCCCTACTCCCACCGATCCTTCTCCACCATCGACGTCACCACGTCGTCGTCGACGTACACCTCGGTCTGGTGCTGCCGAACCGCCTTGTAGTTCGTGCGCTTGCTGTCGTAGAGCGGCGTCGCGACACCGTCCTCGTCGATCTCGAACCGGTACACGAGCAGCTCGGACCGCTCCGCCTCGCGCCCGGTGAGCCGCTGCTTCTGGAACGGCGGCCCCCACGCCATGTACACCATGTCGCGGCTCCAGCCGTTCTCGACCTCCCCTTCGACGATCTGTTTACGAACCTCCTCGTCGTGCGACCAGAACTTCTGGTACAGGCCGTGCTCCTCGAGCCACGCCTTGCGCTCCTCGGGGGTCTTGAGCTTGAGCCACTGCTTCTGCTCGTCGTCGTTCATGAACACGCGGAGAGCCCGGTACTCCGAGTACTCGTCGTCGGACAGCCGAGAGAGCTTGCTCCCAGCCGAGGCCAGCGCGACCACCACCAGTGTCACTACCCAAGCTGCCCGCTTCATGTGTCCTCCGCCGAATCGCTGCCTTAACCCGCGACCGGAAGTCCACCTGCCGACCCGAGCAGCGATCGCGTGCCAGACAGCGTCCTCTCGAAGGCCTGCCCGACCGGGCCGAGCGACCACAGCGACGCGCCGGAGCGCTCGGACCGGACCACCACCACGTCGGGGGGCGGGGGCGGATCGGCCGCCCCATGGCTCCGCTCGATCCGGTGCACCACGGTGGGCCGTGGGCCGCGGTGCACACGCCACGGGCCGATCGCGGTCCGATCCACCGCCCCGCCGTCCGACGCGTCGACCCCGTCGAGGAGCACCGGCGCGAACACCCACGGGATCGCACACGACGCGGCCACGGCCTCGGGCAGCGCGCCGTCGGTCACCAGCAGGTGGGCGCCGCCGACCACCACGCCGACGCCGAACGGGCGGGACAGGTC
>JBEBJC010000076.1:0-15398 GCA_040080105.1 Myxococcota bacterium | reverse complement strand
GGCCGGAACCATCGGCAGCCGGGGGATCGGCGGGGCTACCCGGTGCGGCGGGCTCGGGTCGGGTCGTACAGCCCGTCGAGCACGGTGCGGTACCGGGCCTCCACCTCGCGCCGCTTCACCTTCAGCGACGGGGTGAGCAGCCCGGACTCGAGGGTGAAGTCCGCCGGCAAGATCGCGAACCGGCGCACGTTCTCGTACGACGGCAGCCCTCGGTTGACCGCGTCGACGTAGCCCTGGATCAGCTCGTGCAGCTCGTGCCGGCCGGAGAGCTCGCCGAAGTCGGCGAACGCCACGTCGTTGTCGTGGGCCCACCGGATCGCGCGCTCGGGGTCCAGGGTGATCAGCGCCACGCAGTACGGTCGGCGGTCGCCGTGCAGCAAGGCCTGCGACACGTACGGGCACCGGGTGCGCAGCTGGCTCTCGAACTGCGAGGGGGCGACGTTCTTCCCGCCGGCGGTGACGATCAGCTCCTTCTTCCGACCGGTGATCTGCAGGTGGCCCGAAGGCAGCAGCTTGCCCACGTCGCCGGTGCGCAGGAACCGATCCTCCCCGAGCACCTCGGCGGTGTCGTCGGGCAGGCGCCAGTACCCGCGCATCACCCCGCGGCTGCGCAGCAGCACCTCCCCGTCGGCGGCGATCTTCACCTCGCACCCGGGCAACGGCGGACCCACCGTCCCGAACCGGAAGTCGTCGAGGCGGTTCACGCAGCTCGCCGCGGCCGACTCGGTGAGGCCGTACCCTTCGAGCACCCGCACCCCCATCGCGTCGAAGAACTCGGCGACCTCGATCGGCAGCGGGGCGCCCCCGCTGATCATGAACCGGAGCCGACCGCCGAACTTCTCCCGGATCTGTCGGAACACCATCCGCTCGGCCACCGCGTGCTTCGCGCGCAGCGACAGGCTCGGGCTGCGCCCCACCCGCCGCAGCGCGCTCCGGCGCATCCCCACCGCCAACGCCCAGGCGAACAGCCGCCGGCGCACCGGGTCGGCGCGCTCCGCCTCGGCCAACAGGCGCTCCCGGGCCTTCTCGAACGTGCGCGGAACGCCAGCGAACCAGGTGGGACGCGTCTCGTGCAGGTTGTCGACCAGCGCCTCGGCCGAGCCGTCGACCACCGTGGGGATACCGAGGCGGATCACCGACAGCTCGAGCACCTTCGCGAACACGTGCGCCAACGGGAGCCACAGCAGCTGCACGTCGGCCGGGTGCATGAACCCGAGCGCGTCGATCGCCTCGGCCTCGTACACCCACGCGTCGTGGGTGAGCATCACCCCCTTCGGCCGTCCGGTGGTGCCGCTGGTGTACATCAGGGTCGCGAGCTGGCTCGGGGTGACGCTGCGGTGGGCCCGCACGTACGCCTCGGGCTGCTCGGCCGCGAACGCTCGACCGCGCCGCTCGAGCTCGCCGAGCCCGATCACGAAGCCGTCCGCCGACCCGGCGCCCTGGAACGTCACGACCCGCCGCAGCGCAGGCAGCTCGGCCCGGAGCTGCACCACCCGCTCCACCTGCTCCGGGCCGTCCACGAACGCCACCACGGCCTCCGAGTCGGCCAAGATGAACGCGACCTCGGCGTCCGACGCCTGGGGGTAGATCGTGGTGGTGGCCGCGCCGGCGCACAACACCGCCAGATCCGACAGGATCCACTCGACCGAGGTCCCGGCGAGGATCACACACCGCTGCTCACGCGCCACCCCTTGGGCCAACAGCCCGCTCGCGATCGCCCGAACCCGCGCGCCGGCCTCTCCCCAGGTCATCGATCGCCAGCGGCCGTCGACCTTGAACCGCAGCGCCTCGGTGTCGGGGGTGCTCCCGACCCGGTGGTGCCACAGGTCGGGCACCGATCGGAACGAGCTCGCGAGTCCTACGGCGGATCGCACGGTTCAGCTCCTGAGCTTGGGGTCGAGGGCGTCCCGCAGGCCGTCGCCGAGCAGGTTGAACGACAACACGGACACCATGATCGCCAGGCCCGGGAACACCGAGATCCACGGGGCGATCCGCAGCGGCGCGCGGCCGTCGCTCACCATCACCCCCCAGGTGGCGGTCGGCGGCGGGACCCCGAGGCCGAGGAACGACAGCGCGGCCTCGGCCAACATCGTCCCCCCGATCAGCAGCGAGCAGAACACGATCACCGGCGCGATCGCGTTCGGGACCAGGTGCGCGAACAAGATCCGGGTGTGGGACAGCCCGAGAGCCCGCGCGGCCGCCACGAACTCGCGCTGCTTGAGCGACATCACCTCCGACCGCACGATCCGGCTGATGCCCATCCACGCGGTGAACCCGAGGATCGCGACGATCAGCACCAGCCCGCGGGTACCGGTGGGGCGGAACAGCCCGACCAGCGCCAGCAACAGCACCAGGCGGGGCAGGGACAACAACACGTCGACCCCGAACATCAGCGCGCGGTCCACCCACGACCCCGAGGTGTAGCCCGCGACCGCGCCCGCGAACGTCCCGATCGAGGCGGCGATCCCGACCGCGAGGAACCCGATCGACAAGCTGATCCGACCGCCGTACAGCACCCGAGAGAACACGTCTCGACCGAGCTCATCGGTGCCCATCCAGAACGCGGCCGACGGGGCGGCGCGCGCAGGGCCGACCCACGCCTCCACCGGGTCGAACGGCGCGAGCAGGGGAGTGAGCACGGTGGTCGCGAACATGAACGACACGCCCACGAGCCCCAGCAGGCCGGTGGGGTGGCGGGAGAACGTGCGGACGAACGAGGTCGTGGCCCGGCGCGGGGCGCGCTCGGTCGAGGTGCTGCGCCGGTAGGCGATCCACCACAACATCGCCGCCAGCGTGGGCCATGCGGCCAGCGCCACCATCGGGTGCACCAGCACCGCGCCGCCCGGGCCGTACAGCAGGTCGGGCAGCCGCCGCGCGCCGAACGCCGCCCCGACGAGCAGCACGAGGTGGGCCATCAGCCCGAGCCCGACGATCCACTCGCCGACCAACAGGTGGCCGAGCCCGGGCACGAGCCACCCCGCGCGGGTCCGTGCCTCACTCATACCGGATCCGGGGGTCGGCCCACGCGTAGGCCAGGTCGGCGAGCAGGTTCCCTGCGAGCACCAGCAGGGTGTAGACGTAGAAGCACGCCACGATCAGCGGCGTGTCCTGGGCGCGGATCGCCTCGACGATCACCCGCCCCATCCCCGGCCACGCGAAGATCGTCTCCACCACCACCGTTCCCGAGAACAGCGCGGGGATCGACAGCCCCATCAGGGTGATCACCGGCAGCAGCGCGTTGCGGACCGCGTGTCGCACGATCACCTGGTGCTCACGGAGCCCCTTGGCGCGGGCGGTGCGCACGTAGTCCTGCCGGGTCACCTCGAGCACGGCCGAGCGCATGTACCGGGCGGTGCCGCCCGCAGACGCCAGCGCCATCGCGATCCCGGGCAACACCAGGTGCTTCGCCCGGTCGAGCAGGTGGACCCACCACGGCCAGCCGGCGTACTCGGCCATCGGGTCGGTGACCCCCGAGAACGGCAGCGAGCCGAGCTCGGCGAGCTGCGCGGGGATCGTGTGGTCCGCCGCGGCGCGCGCGAGCCAGCCCGACCACCAGAACGCGACCAGCAGCTGGGCGAGCAGCGCGAGCAGGAACTCGGGCATCGAGTACAGCGCGAGGCTCACCACCGACAGCCCCGTGTCGACCCATTCGCCGTGGCGCACCGCCTGCAGCGTGCCCACCGTGAGCCCGGTGGCGAAGATCACGACCAGGCTCACCGACGACAGCAGCAGCGTGTTCGGCAGCGCGCTCGCGATGATGTCGAACACCGGCCGCCCCTGATCCATCGAGTGGCCGAAGTCGAACGTGGCCAGGTTCCGCAGCAGGTAGCCGTACCGGATCCACGCGGGCTCGTCGAGGCCGTACTTCGCCACGAGCATCTCGCGCACCTCGGGCGGGGTCTCCGGGTTGAAGAACTTGTCGGTCACGTCGCCGGGGGACAGCTCGAGCAACACGAAGATCAAGGTGATCACACACCACAACAACGGCACCGCCAGCGCGACCTTGCGGAGCAGGTAGCGCCACAGACCGGGGGGCAAGCCACCCCCCCATCGAGCCGCGTCGGCGGCGGGCGCGCCCGCCGGACGATCCATCTCCATCCCCACCCCGACCCCTCTCTGCTCGGCCTCGGCTCTCCGACGACGGAGATCAGTTCTTGTACTTCACCTTGTCGGCCGGCACCTCCCAGTCGTGGAGGTTGTTGTACGGCGACAACACGTCGATGGTGGTGTTCTCGAACCGGGCGTCGATCGCGTCGATTTCGTCCATCCACCACAAGAACAGGTACGGCTGATCCTCGTAGATCTTGGCTTGCACCGACTTCCAGATCGGCGCGGCCTCACGGGCGTTCGCGGTGGTGAGCCCCTGGTCGATCAGGTCGTCCACCTCCTCGTTGCAGTACCCGCCGAAGTTCAGCTCGGCCCGCTTGTTGTTCGCGGGGTCGTCACACTTCCAGATCACGCCCGGATCGACGAACAGCCCAGCGGACCACCCGGACAACAGGGCCTCGAAGTCGCGCTTCCGGCCGCGCTCGAACATCGTGTTCGTCTCGACCGGCTGGAGCTTCACCTCCACCCCGACCTTCTTCATCTGGTCCTGGAACGCGAGCGACGTGTCGCCCCGACGCTTGTTGCCGGTGTTGGTGGTCAGGGTGAACGAGAACGGCTTGCCGTCCTTGTCGAGCCAACCGTCGTTGTCGGTGTCGCGCCACCCGGCCTCGGCCAACAGCGCGCGCGCGGCCTCGAGCTGGAACGGGATCGGGACCACGTCGTCGTTGTGCACCCCGCACAGGGCGGGGGTGACCGTGCCGATCGATCGCCGCGCGTACGCCTCGTGGGTCACCGCGCTCGTGAGCACGTGCCCGATCATCGCGTCCACGTCGGTCGCCATCGCGAGGGCCTTGCGCACCTTCACGTCAGCGAACAGCGGGTTGGACAGGTTCCAGATGATGCTGTCCTGGCTGCGCCAGCCCCGGCGGACCATCCTGAGGTTCGGGTGGCTCTCGCGCAGCCGGTCGGCGTCGCTGACCAGCAGGTTCTCCATCATGTCGATCTTGCCCGCCTCGAGCTCGAGCAACCGGGTGCCCGGGTCGGGGATCACCTGGAAGATCACCCGCTTCAGGTGGGGGCGGTGCTCCTCGGGGCCGGTGAAGTTCGGGTTCGGCTCCAGCACGAGCTGCTGGTTCGGCTCCCACTTCGCGATCCGCCACGGCCCGTACGACAGGGGGGAGCGCGCGCGCTCGTGCCCGCGCAGCGTCGCGCGGTCGGCCGTGCCGAACAGGTGCTTCGGCACCAGCGGGAGCCCCGCGTGCGCCATCTGGGTGTCGCGGTCGTACGGCGCGGTGAAGTGCCACTCGATGTGGGTCGGGTCGATCACCTTCGGCCGACCGTCGGCGGTCATCCGCTCCACATGGGACAGGCGGGGGCTGGCGACCGTCGGGTCGCCGACGAGCTCGTAGGTGAACACGAGGTCCTCGACCGTGACCGGGGCGCCGTCCTCCCACTTCAGGTCGTCGCGGAGCTCCATCGACAGCACCTTGCCGTCGTCGCGCCAGTCCCACGACTTCGCGACGCCCGGGCTCTTCTTCAGCGAGCAGTCGAAGCTCGACTCGAACAGCGGGTACGACAGCAGGTCGAGGATCGTCGCGTCGAACGCGCCGTCGCTCACCACCGGGACCAGGTTGCCGATGTCGGCCAGCACCCCGATCACCAGCGTGTCGCGCGGCTCGTCGCCGACCGGAGGAGGGGCGTCGGTCGGCGCGGGGACGGGCGCCTCGGTCGCCCCGCCGGTGCACCCTGCAAGGATCGCGAGCACGCTCCACGACATCGGACCTCCAGACCCGCTTGCGTACCACGAAACGGGCTTCAGGGACCGATGTGGCCGCCCACCACCCGGTCGTTGTTGCCGAGGTCGCGCAGGCAGCGCAGGTCCACCAGCCCCGAGCGCCGCAGCAGGTCGGTCACCCGGACCGCCTGGTCGTGCCCGATCTCGAGCCACACGCCGCGCCGCGCCCTCGCCGCCGCCGCAGGGATCAGCCGCCGGTACACGTCGAGCCCGTCCGGGCCGCCGTCGAGCGCGAGCCGGGGCTCGTGCTTCGAGACCTCGGGCTGAAGCGCCGCGATCTCGCCGCGCGGCACGTACGGCGGGTTCGACACCACCCAGTCGATCGGGCGCGCCGCCGGCACCGGGTCGAGCAGGTCACCCTTCAGCACTGCGACCCGGTCGGTGAGCCCGAGCCGAGCGACGTTCGTCCGGGTCACCCGCAGCGCGGTGTCGTCGAGGTCGATCGCGTACAGGCGGACGTTCGGCCGGGCGGCCGCGATCGCGAGCCCGACTGCGCCCGAGCCACAACCCACGTCGGCGACGAACACGGGCTCGGTCGCGTCGGCCGGCAGCTCACCGAGCGCGGCCTCCACCAGGGTCTCGGTGTCCGGGCGGGGGTCGAGCACGCCGGGCTCGATCGTGAGCTCCACGTGGTGGAACGCGCGGTGGCCGAGGATCCACGACAGCGGCTCGCGCCCCCCGCGACGGGCGACCAGCGGCCGCAGCGCGTCGCGTTCGACATCGGTCACCGGGCGATCGTGGGCGAGGTACAGCTGCAGGCGCTCCATCTTCAGCACGTGCGCGAGCAGCAGCTCGGCCTCGAGCCGAGGGGAGGGGACGCCCCGCTTGCGCAAGAACGCCTCGGTCCGCTTCAGCACCTCGACCAGCGGCAGGGGACCTTCGGGTTCGGCGCGCGTCACGCCGCCCCCTGCTCCTGCAGCAGCTCCGACTGGTACGCCGCCGACAGCGCGTCGACGAGGTCGCGCACGTCGCCGTTCATCACCGCGTCGAGCTTGTACAGGGTCAGGTTGATGCGGTGGTCGGTGAGGCGGTTCTGCGGGAAGTTGTAGGTCCGGATGCGCTCGGAGCGGTCGCCCGAGCCCACCATCGATCGCCGGGCCGCGGTCTCGCTCGCCTTGCGTTCGGCCTGCTCCTTCTCGAGCAGCCGGGCCTTGAGCACCCGCATCGCCTTGTCCTTGTTCTTGTGCTGGGACTTCTCGTCTTGGCACAACACGGTGAGGCCGGTGGGGATGTGGACGATCCGCACCGCCGAGTCGGTGGTGTTCACCGACTGGCCGCCGGGCCCGCCCGAGCGCATCGTGTCGATCCGGAGGTCCTTCGCGTCGATCTTGACCTCGACCTCGTCGGGCTCGGGCAGGACCGCGACGGTGGCGGCCGACGTGTGGATCCGGCCCTGGGTCTCGGTGGCGGGCACCCGCTGCACCCGGTGGACGCCGCCCTCGAACCGCAGGAGGTTGTACGCGTCGTCGCCGGTGACGCCGGCCACGATCTCCTTGAACCCGCCGCTGTTGCCGAGCGCCGCCGACATCACCTCGATCCGGAGCCCGTTGAGCTCGCCGAACCGCTGGTACATCCGAAACAGGTCGCCCGCGAACAGCGCGGCCTCGTCGCCGCCGGTCCCGGCCCGGATCTCGAGCATCAGCGGCCGCCCCTCGTACGGGTCGCGCGGCAGCAACAACAGGCGGATGGCTTTGGCGGCTTCGTCGAGCTGGGTCTCGAGCGTCGCGATCTCTTGCCGGGCCATCTCGCGCAGCTCCGGATCGGACTCGCCGTTCAGGATCTCACGCGCGCCCTCGAGCTCGCGCACGAGCTTCTTGTGCTGCTCGTGGCGCTCCACGATGTCGCGCACATGAGAGGCTTCGCGCGCGACCTCGCGCAGGCGCCGCCCGTCCGAAGCGATCGCCGGGTCCATCAGCTGACGGTCCAGCGCCTCCAGCCGGGTCGCGAAGGCCTCGAGGCGTTCGAACATCGGTCAGCTCCAGTGGCGCTCGGCGGCCGCAGTCGACCCGCCGACGCTCGGATCACTCTGCGGACAGGCCGTACTTCTTCTTGAAGCGCTCGACCCGGCCCTCGGTGTCCATGATCTTCTGGGTGCCGGTGTAGAACGGGTGGCTCTCCGACGACACGTCGACGCTGATGACCGGGTGTTCCTGGCCCTGAAACTCGACCGTCTCCCGTGCGGACGCGCAGCTGCGGGTCAGGAACAGGAAGTTGCTGCTCACGTCCCGGAACACGACGTACCGGTACTCGGGATGGATCGACTTCTTCATCACGTCTCCTGGGGCACCGCGAGCTTTGGACCGAGTGTCGGCGCATGTCAGCAGGTTAGGAGCCCGCCGAACGACGATTGCGACCGACCAGAGCGCGCCGTGGGTGCGAGGGCGTCACATGACCCGCGCGCGGGGCGGTGTCAACCCCGGTCAGGCCCGCTTCGCGATCGGCGCCGCAGCGGATCCGGCCACCGACCGATGGGCGGCGTCGATCAGCTTGGAGGCGTCGTCGAGCAGGTCGCCGGTCCAGCTGTTCCGGATCGCCTTCCGATACTCGATCTCGGCCGGGTCGAGCAGCCGATCCTCGCGCAACGTGCCGGAGCGGTGCGGGTCGACCGGCGGTCGCACGCCGCGATCGGCCAGGTCCTTCGACAGGGTCAGCTCCCAGTTCACCACGTCGCGCAGATCGTCGAGCAGCGCCCGGTCCATGTCGGACTCGCCGGCCGCCACGACCCCGATCACCGTCAGCGAGCCGCCCTCCTCGAGCGCCCGCGCGGCCCCGAGGTACCGTCGGATCCGGTGCAGCGAGGCGGTGTCGACCCCGCCGAGGGTGCGCCCGGCGGGCGGGATCTCCGCCAGGCAGAACCGGAGCAGGCGGGTGAGGCTGTCGACCAGCAGCACCGCGTCGTCGCCGCGCTCCACCATCCGGCGCGCGCGCTCGAACACGATGTCGGCCACCTGCACGTGGCGGCTCGGCGGCTCGTCGAACGGGGTGGCGATGACCTCGGCCCGGCTCTGGGTGCGCCACTCGTGGATCTCTTCGGGGCGCTCCCCCACCAGCAGCACGGTCACGTGCAGGTCGTCGTCGGCCGACAACACGTCGGCCAGGGACTGCAGCAGCTCGACCTGGCCGGTGCGGGCGCCGGCGACCAGCAGGCCGCGCTGCCCGAGCCCCAGCGGCGCCGCGAGATCCACCACCCGGAGGCCCGGATCGTCGCCGAGCCGGATCCGATCGTCGGGGTAGATCGCGGTGAGGGTGTCGAACGACGGAGGCTCGGCCCCGGGCGACTCGCCGTTGACGCTGTCGACCCGCAGCAGGGCGAGGTACCGCTCCCCCTCCTTCGGCGGGCGCACGAGCCCGATGACCGTGTCGCCCGTCTGCAGCTTGAACCGCCGGATCTGACTCTGCGACACGTAGATGTCGTCTTGGCCGGGGAGGAAGTTGTCGCCGGGCGAGCGCAAGAACCCGAAACCTTCGGCGTGGACCTCCAACACGCCCCGCCCGAAGTCCTGCCCTTCGGCCTGGCCGAGCTTCGAACCGACGGCAAACACCAGGTCGCCGCGCCGGAGGGTGCGAGCAGACTCGATCCCGAGCTCGGCGCCCTGCCGACGCAGCTCGTCGAGCGGCCGTTCGTGGAGGGCGGGAAAATCGACGGGCATGGCAATCCAGCGGCGGGGGCGGGCGGATCTGCATGGTCGGCGGGTGGCCGACGCGATCGGAGCGGCGGGAACCGCTCGGTGGAGGGTCCGGAACCTACCCGGACGTCTCCAATATCCGCCGGCGACGGCTCCGTGTCAACTGCCCTACCCGTCTGCGGCAGGCGCCAACAGCTTCAGCAGCTCCGCCTCGTCGATCACCGCCACGCCGAGCTCGCGCGCCTTGTCGAGTTTGCTCCCTGCCTTGTCTCCGGCGACCACCCAGGTGGTCTTCTTGGAGACCGAGCCCGAGACCTTACCGCCAGCAGCGAGGATCCTCGCCTCGGCGTCGGCGCGCTCGAGCGTGGGGAGGGTCCCGGTGAGGACGAACGTGGCGCCGGCGAGCGCCGACGAGGCGGGCGCGGCGGAGGCGCTCTCTTCGGGGAACGTGACCCCGAGCGCCCGCAGCTCGGCGATCACGGTGCGGTGTCGCTCATCGGCCGCGAACGCGCGGATCTCCTTTGCCACGACCTCGCCGATCCCGTGGACCGCCGACAGCTCCTCCTCGGTCGCCTCGAGCAACTTGTCGACCGAGCGGAAGTGGCGGGCCAGGTCGCGCGCGGTGGCTTCGCCCACGGTCGGGATCCCGAGCGCCACCAGACAGCGGTCCAACGGGCGCGCCTTCGACGCCTCGAGCGCGGCGAGCAGGTTGTCGGCGCTCTTGCCGCCCATCCGCTCGAGCGAGGTGAGCTGGGACCGGGTGAGGCGGTACAGGTCGGACACGCGGGTCACCAGGCGTCGATCGACCAGCTGGTCGACGAGCTTGCTGCCCAGGCCATCCACGTCCATCGCGCCGCGCGACGCGAAGTGCCGCACCGAAGCCCGGAGCTGGGCCGGACACGACAGCTGGTTCGGGCACCGGATCACCGCGAGCTCGGGATCGCGGTGCACCTCGGCGCCGCACGCGGGGCAGGTGGTGGGGAACTGGATCTCCGGGCGGGTCGGGTGTGCCTCGTCGGGCACCGGGCCCACGACCCGCGGGATCACGTCGCCGGCCCGCTCCACCGTGACCGTGTCCCCGACCCGGAGGTCGAGCTGGCGTACCTGGTCTTCGTTGTGCAACGTGGCGCGGGACACGGTGACCCCGCCGACCCGCACCGGGCGGAGGTGCGCCACCGGGGTGATCGCGCCGGTGCGCCCGACCTGGAACCCGACCGCCTCGAGCACGGTGGCGACCTGCGGGGGAGGGTACTTGTACGCGACCGCCCACCGCGGTGACCGGGTGACGAACCCGAGCTGCTCCTGCAGCGCCCGATCGTCGACCTTCACCACCGCGCCGTCGATCTCGTACGGGAGGTCGTGCCGGCGGGCGCCTAGCGCCTCGATCGCGGCCCACACGGCCTCGACGCCCTCGACCCGCTGGTTCAGCGGGTTGGTGGGGATCCCCATCGAACCGATCAGCGCGAGCTGCTCGTGGTGGGTCGGCGCGTCGTCGACCCCGACGAGCTCGCCGTGGCTGTGGGCGAAGAACGTGAGCGGGCGCTCGGCGGCGAGCTTCGGATCGAGCTGGCGCAACGTGCCCGCCGCCGCGTTGCGCGGGTTCTCGAACGCCTTCTCGCCCTTGAGCACCCGGCCGGCGTTCATCGCCTCGAACCCGGCGAGGGTGAACAGCACCTCGCCGCGGACCGACAGGTAGCTCGGGACCGGGCCGCGCAGGCGGGAGGGGACCTCGCGGATCGTGCGCACGTTGTGCAGCACGTCTTCGCCGACCTGGCCGTCGCCGCGGGTGCCGGCGCCGGTGAGGCGGCCGTCCTCGTACACGAGCTCCACCGCGAGGCCGTCGAGCTTCGGCTCCACCATGTACGCCACCCGCTCCGGAGCGTCGGCGCCGAGCATCCGGCGGATCCGCGCCTCGAACTCCTGCAGCTCACCGAACGAGAACGCGTTCGCGAGCGACAACATCGGGATCCGGTGCTGGAACGGGGAGAGCTGCGACACCGCCTCGCCGCCCACCCGTCGGGTCGGGGAGTCGGGCCGCACCAGCGTGGGGAACCGCTCCTCGAGCAGCTCGAGCTCGCGGTACAGCAAGTCGTAGCTCCGATCGTCGATCTCGGGCGCAGCGAGCTCGTGGTACAGGCGGTTGTGCCGGACGAGCTCGGGCACGAGCTGGTCGAGCCGCGCCTTGGCGCCCGGTTCGTCGAGCTCGGCGACCCGGGCGGCGATCAGCGACGGCTCCATGTGACCTCCGCCGCGCCGCATACCCGGCGGCGGCGGGGCCGGCCACGGGGTACGAGCGTCGGCGAGGACCCATGCCCGACACCGTCCCGATCCACATCCGGGTCAAGCCCGCGTGCCACGAGGACCGCAGCCACCCCGAGCGCCAGTACTGGTTCTTCTCGTACACGATCGAGATCGCGAACCACGGAGACGCGCCGGTACAGCTGCTCGCGCGCCGCTGGCGCATCACCGACGGCGCGGGCCGTCAGGAGGAGGTGCGCGGCCCCGGCGTGGTCGGGCAGACCCCGGTGATCGCTCCGGGCGACGTGTTCGTGTACACCTCGTTCTGCCCGCTGCCGACGCCGGTGGGGTCGATGGAGGGCTCGTACACGATGCGCCGCGACGACGGCTCGGTGTTCGAGGCCCCGATCGCCCCGTTCGCGTTCGAAGATCCGCGGTTCGTCAACTGACCGGGCGGTCGAGCGCGGCGCGGATCGCGGTCGCCGCGGCCTCGGCCCCGTCGTTGTCGGCGAACGGTCGGGTGAGCTTGCGGTAGCCGTGGCTGCGGGTCTGCGCGACCACGTCCCACCACACGCGGCGGCGCCGGGGGCGCTTCGCGACCGCGACCACCAGGACGTCGGGGCGGGCCATCCGCTGCTCGAACAACGGGATCGGCCAGGTGGTGATCACGATCCCGTACGGACCGGCGTGCAGCTCTCGCCGGAACGACACGATCAGCCCCGCGAGCGCGAGGCCCACCGGCGACGCCGCGATCATCACCCGATCGGCCCACGGCACCTGCTGGCGCCCCCAGTACCACAGGCCGACCCACGCGCCGACCCACAGCAGCGCCACCACCCACCGCAGCCAGCCGCCGTCGAGGCGCGTGTGGAACTCCCTGGTGTCGTCACTCATCCCGAGACCTCCCCTGCGTCCCGCGCGACCCGGTCGTACCACGCTGCGCCCACGGGCAGCGCCCGCTCGTCGAAGTCGAACCGACCCGAGTGGGCCGGGTGGAACACTCCGTCCGGTCGGCGACCCCCGAACCGCACGTAGCACCCCGGCACCTGCTGCAGGTACCACGCGAAGTCCTCGCCGCCCATGTTCGTCGCGGCAAGGGGCACCACCCGATCGGCCCCGACGACCGCGACAGCCGCTGCACGCGCGGTGGCGGTGGCGGCGGGAGGATTGACCGCCGCCGGCGTGCCGTGAAACCACCGGACGGTCACCCGCGCGCCGTGTAGGCCCGCCATCCCGTGGGCGATCCGCTCCACCGACCGGTTGAGCTGCGCCCGCACGGTGGCGGTCTGCGCCCGGATCGTGCCCTCGAGCTCGGCGTGGCCGGCGATCACGTTCGGCGCCGAGCCCGCTTCGAACCGGCCGACGGTCACCACCGCGGCCTGGCCGGGCTCGACCTCCCGGCTGACCACCGACTGCAGCGCGGTCACCAGCAGGCTTCCCACCACGATCACGTCGAGCGCCTCGTGTGGGCGGGCGCCGTGACCTTGCCGCCCCTCGATGGTGATCCGGAACGAGTCGGTCGACGCGTTCACGCACCCGTCGGTCACCACCAACACCCCGGCGGGGTAGTTCGCGTCGAGGTGCCCGCCGAAGATCGCCGACACGCCGTCGAGCACGCCGGCCTCGATCATCGCCACCGCCCCGTTGCCGTACTCCTCCGCGGGTTGCCACAACAGCCGCACCGGAGCGGGCGGTGGGTCGGCGTGCAGCATCGCGGCGGCTCCCACCAACATGCTGGTGTGACCGTCGTGGCCGCACGCGTGCATCACGCCGGGCACGGTCGACGCGAACGGCAGCCCGGTCTCCTCCTGCACCGGCAACGCGTCGATGTCGGCCCGCAGCGCGACCGTGGGTCGGTCGGAGTGTCTTCCGGGCAAGTCGGCCACGATCCCGGTGCCCGCGACGCCGACCCGGTGCGGGACGTTCAGCCGGTCGAGCTCGGCCGCGATCCTCGCCATCGTGTGGTGCTCCACGAACGACAGCTCCGGCCGCGCGTGCAGCTCGCGGCGCAGGGTGACCATCACGTCCACCAGGCGCTGGGGGATCACCGGATGCCGTCTCCACACTGCACCGTCAGCGCGAACGCGCCCTCAGCGTCGTTCTTCCCCTCGACCACGATCAACCAGTCGCTCGGGGTCTGGCTCACGATGTCGACCCGCTCCCGCCGTTGCCCAGGTTGGATGCTCATCTCGCACTGCTTGATCGCGCTGTCCACCGTGGGGCACTTCTCCGCGTCGGTCACCCGCATCGCCGCCAGGTCGAGGTCGGCGCACGGCGTGTCGAGCCAGATCGACGCGTGCCGGTCTCCGTCGGGCAGCGACAGCAGGTACACCCGCTCGTCGCCCGAGCTGTGGTTGGTCAGCGCCGGGGTGCAGTACTGCTTCTCGTAGAACTTGGTGTCGAACGCCGCCGCGCCGCCGCGGGTGTGGCCGGCGATCGTCTGCCCGCAGGTGATCCGCTGGGTCACGCAGTCCGGCCCCGCGACCGGCCCCCCGTCCGCCAGGTCGTCGCAGTTGTCGGCGCCGATGGTCGCCGCCGGATCCCCCGGCGCCTCGGGGCGCAGCGGCAGCGGGCCCGGCGTGGTCAGCGGCGGCCGCACCGGCTCGGGCGGAGGGGCCGGCGGCGGCGCGACCGGGTCGCTGCCGAAGCAACCGGCGAGGGAGATCAGCACGGACATGAGGGCCCCCGGAGGGTGGGATAGTACATGGCGCAGATGTTCTCGCTCTGGTGGACGATCGCGGGCGTGGCCATGGGTTCGGATCCCGGCCTCGATGCCTATCAGCCCGTGCGCACCGCCGCAGGGTGCGCGATCTCGATGCGCCCCGAGACCCACCCCGAAGGCGCGGCGATGCGGGCGGAGTGCCGGTGGCCCGAGGTCGATCCGGCGCGGCTGCAGCGCGTGCTGACCCAGTACGAGCGGTACCCGGAGTTCGTGTTCCCGATCTCGGTCGCCCGGATCGAGCGGGCAGAGGCGGGCCGCACGCTCGTGTACCAGAAGCAGGAGCTGGTCGGGATCGCCGACCGGGAGGTCCTGCTGTGGATGGTGCACAGCGAGGCCGCGGGGGGCGCGCGGGTCGCGTGGTCGGCCGCGTCGGACCAGCCGCTGGAGCTGGCGAGCGGGGCGGTCCGCACCCCGCGCAACACCGGGTACTGGGACGTGGGCCCCGACCCGGACGGAGGCGCGCGGGTGGTGCACCAGATCGCGATGGACGCAGGGGGCTACGTGCCGAAGTGGCTGGTGAACCTGGTGCGGACCACCGCGTTCGCGAAGATCATGGCGGACGTGCGGGCGTTCGCCGGGGGGCTCGGACGATGAGCCGGGCGTTCCTCGCGCTCGACCCGGAGCTCCGCCTCGCGTGTGGGGCGGTGCTGCTCGGGGTGGCGGCCGCCGACGGGGTGATCGACGACGACGAGCTGTTGCCGATCCTCGGAGACCTCGACCTGGACACGCTCCCTCCGGACGCGGTGCAGCGGCTGGCCTCGTGGGTGATCCACCCGCCCGCGGTCGACGGGTTCGCGTCCCGCCTCGCGTCGCAGGGGTCCGCCGTCCGGTTCGGGCTGGTGGCCCGGCTGCTCGAGATCGCGGGGACCGACGCGTTCCTCGCGCCCGGGGAGCTCGAGCGGCTGACCCACGCCGCGCACCTGCTCGGCGTCGACGACGACCAGCTCGGCGCGCTGCGGGTGTTCGTGTC
>JBEBJC010000075.1:0-15406 GCA_040080105.1 Myxococcota bacterium | reverse complement strand
GCGCGGTGCTGCTGTACGACCTTTCCACGATCGCGCGCTTCGGCCTGGTGATCCCGCTGTTCGCCGGAGCCGACGCGGGAGGGTTCGTGGGCGCGGAGCGGGGGTGGTGGGGCGCGTGGTTCGGCCTCGGCGAGGGCTCCGCCACGGCGCTGTACGCGCTGCTGTGGCTCGCGGCAGCCGGGTTGACCTTCGGGGTGGCCTCGCGGGTGAGCGCGCTCGCGCTGGTGCTCCTCGGGGCCCAGTGGGCGCAGCTCCTGCCGGACGCCGACCGGGCGATCGACCTGCTGCTGCGCAACGTGACGTTGATCTTGGCGTTCAGCGCGGCAGGGCGCGCCTGGTCGTTCGACGCCTGGCGGGCGACCGGCTCGGTCCGGGGCAGCGGGGAGGTGGCGCCTGCGTGGCCTCGGTACCTGATCGTCGTCCAGGTGGTGGTGATGTACTTCACCGCCGGGGTGCAGAAGTACGGCCAACACTGGTGGCCGTGGGGCCGGTACAGCGCGCTGTACGTGATCCTGCACGATTGGTCGTACGCCGCGTTCGACTTCGACTTCGCGGGGGCGCAACCGTTCTGGTTCCTCACCCAGCTCGCCTCGGGCGTCACGCTGTTCTGGCAGTGGACCTACCCGATGGTGCTCCTGCACTACTTCGGGTCGCCCGACGGCCGGCTCCGGCGCCTGTTCGACCGGGTTCACCTGCACTGGGTGTGGATCGGCGTGGGTGCCCTGTTCCACGTGTTGATCGCCGGATCCCTGCAGCTGGGGATCTTCCCGTACGCGATGCTCGCGTTGTACCCGGCGTTCGTGCAGCCCGAAGATTTGGCGCGGCTGTCGCGCGACCGGTGAAACCCGTCGAGGCTCAACCCGGCGGGGGGTGGGCCGAGAGGCGACGAGTAGACCGGAGTCCCCCGCCATGTCGCCGAGTCCGATCCTGGCCGTCATCGCAGCCCTCGGCTCAATCCTGTTCGGGAACTACCTGGAAGGCGGGCACATCGACTCGCTGCTCCAGATGACGGCCGCGCTGATCGTGCTCGGCGGGACCGTCGGGGCGACCTGGCTCGCGTCGACCGACGAAGAGATCAAGAACATGTTCAAGCTCACCCCCCGGCTGATCTTCCCGAAGCTGCCGGACCGGAAGAAGCTGCTCGAGACCATGTTGAACGTGGCGTCGGTGGCCCGGCGGGACGGCGTGCTCGCGGTCGAGGGGATGTTGCCCGAGATCGAGAACGAGTTCCTGCGGCGCGGGTTGCGGGTGCTGATCGACGGCTACTCCCCGGCCGACCTGCGCAAGCTGCTCGAGCTGGACATGGACATCACCGAGCACCACGGCAACGCTGCCGGCAAGGTGTACGAGACCGCCGGCGGGTTCGCGCCCACCGTCGGGATCTTGGGCGCGGTGCTCGGCCTGATCCACGTGATGAACAACCTGTCGGACCCGAGCAAGCTCGGCGGCGGTATCGCCACCGCGTTCGTCGCCACCATCTACGGGGTGGGCGTGGCGAACCTGCTGTTCATCCCGATGGGCAACCGGATGAAGAAGATCATCGCGTCCGAGATCGAGGCGAAGAACATGATCCTGCAGGGGCTGGAGGTCATCGCGAACGGCGCGAACCCCCGCCAGCTCGAGGAGATGCTCACGCCGTTCGTCGGACACCACGGCCCGCCCGGCGGCCATGGCGCCGACGGAGCGAAGGAGGCCGCGTGAGCCGCAAGAAGCACGAAGAGCACGAGAACCACGAACGGTGGCTCGTGAGCTACGCGGACTTCATCACCTTGCTGTTCGCGTTCTTCACCGTGTTGTACGCCACCGCTCAGACCGACCAGCAGAAGCTCGAAGCCGTGATCGACTCGTTGAACGCGGCGTTCAACGGCGGGATGCCCCACGCGGTGTTCGCCTCGGTCGGCGTCGGCACCGCGAACGTGGGGCTGATCGACCCCCGGTTCTCCACCGTGTCCGACACCACCACGATGGTCGAGTCGATGCGGCGCGGCCTTCGGGGCTCCCTGTCCGACAACGTGGTCCAGGTCGGGCTCGTCAACCAGACGCTGCAGGTGGCGCTACCCGAGCGGATCGCGTTCGCTGCCGGCTCCGCCGAGCTACACCCGAGCGCGTTCGGCATCCTGTCGGAGGTCGCCCGGGTCGTGGGACCCACGCCGGCGAAGATCCGGGTCGTCGGGCACGCGGACGGCACGCCGGTGAAGCCCGGCAGCCCGTTCGAGGACAACTGGGCCCTGGCGGCGGCCCGGGCGGTCTCCGCGGTCCGATACCTGGAGAAGCGCGGGATCGAGCCGGTTCGCCTGGTGGCCGCGGCGGCGATCACCGCCGATCGGTCCGACGAGGGGCGCGCGATCACGATCCACATCGACCTCGATCAGCCGGCGTTGGGGGCTGCGCTGACCGACGACCTCGAACGCAACGGCCTGATCGCCCCACCGAAGTGACGGTCGACACCTCGCGCGGCGCTGCGGGACGTTACGCACTGCCGACATGGACTCTCGACCTGACCGCGCCCTCCGACTGTTGATCGCCGGCGCGAGCGCAGTGGTGATCCTCGCGGGGCTCAAGTGGGCCGGCGAGATCGTGTTGCCGATCGTGTTCGCGGCGTTCTTGTCCATCGCGGCGTTGCCGGCGGTGAACTGGCTACGGGCCCGCGGCGTGCCGTCGGCGCTCGCGATCGGCATCGTGGTGGCGGTCGCCGCGGCAGTGCTCGGCGGGGTCACCACCGCCGTTGCCGGCTCGGTGCGGGCGTTCGGGCGGGACATCGATCGGTTCGAGCTGCCGCTCGAGCACCTGTGGGCGCAGATCGGCCGGTGGGTGTCCACCGTCGGACTGACGGTCGAGACCGACATGTCCGAGCTCGTCACCCCCGAAGACGTGATCGAGGTGATGAGGAACTCGCTCGAGGCGGTGGTCCGGTTCCTGGGGCACACGCTGATCGTGCTGATCACCCTCACGTTCATCCTGCTCGAGTCGTCCGAGATCGAGCAGAAGCTGCGGCTCGCGTTCGGCTCCGACGCGTCACCCGCGGGTCCGTTCGCGGGCGCGGGGCAGAAGGTCGAGCGGTACCTGGTGATCAAGACCGCGGTGGGCCTGGTGACCGGGCTGCTCGCGGGGCTCGTGTGCTGGGCGGTCGGGGTCGACTTCTGGATGTTGTGGGGGCTGATCGCGTTCCTGCTGAACTACATCCCCGCGGTGGGCTACGTCGCGGCCGGCTTCCCGCCGGTGCTGCTCGCCGCGGTCGAGATCGGGCCCGGCGCCGCGCTCGCGTGCCTGCTCGGGTACCTCGTGATCCACGTGGTGCTCACCAACCTGATCGAGCCGCGCCTGCTCGGCCAGGGGCTCGGCCTGTCTCCCTTGGTGGTGTTCCTGTCCCTGATCTTCTGGGGGTGGATCTGGGGGCCGGTCGGGATGTTGCTGTGTGTCCCGATGACCGCGATGGTGCAGCTGGTGTTGGACTCGAGCGACGAGACCCGGTGGATCGCGGTGCTGCTCGGCTCTCCGAGCGGAGTGCGACGGCAAGCGAGCACGGCGGCGCCGCTGCGGCCGCGATCGTACCCGCCGCCCGAGCCCGAAAGGCGCGGGTAAGGGCTCGGGGCGGCAGACGCGCTAAACGGGGTGCGAATGGAGGCCCCGTGACTCGACTGACCCTCGCCTGGTTGTTGCTGCTCCCGTCCCTCGCCTGGTCGGCGCCCGAGGTCGATGGCGCCGCGCTCGACAAGGTGCCCGAGGACGTGCGCAAGCAGCTCGAAGAGCAGCGCGCGGCGATCACCGCGATGGACGCCGAGATCGAAGCTGCGAAGGCCGCGATCCCCGAGGCCAAGGATTCGCTGGACGCCCAGAAGCTGGCGGCCGGCGAGGCGAAGGAGGACGTGTCCACCGCCAAGGACGAGGCCGCCGCGACCAAGGAGCAGGCGAAGTCGAAGGTCGAGCTCGCGAAGCTGGCGCTCGAGCAGGCCGAGCAAGAGCGCGAGGCGGCCGACACCGAGGTCGACGTGAAGAAGGCCGAGCTGAAGGTCGCGAAGACCAAGGGCGACAAGGAAGGCGTCGCGACCGCGAAGGGCGCGCTGACCGCGGCGAAGGCGGTGGTCGCGGAGAAGAAGCAGAAGGCGGCGGAGGCCAAGAAGGCGGTCGCGCAGACCAAGGACACCGCCGACGACGAGGTCGACGCGAGCCTGGCGGCCGTCGACGCCGCGAAGGACGAGGTCGTCGAGATGAAGGAGGCCAAGGACGCCGCGGACAGCGGGGTGGACCTCGCCCGCGCCAAGGTGGCGCTGCTCGAGGCGAAGCGCACCCAGGCGAACGCCGAGTTCGAGTTGGCCCGGGCGACCGCGGCGGTCGCTGCCGGCGCGACGGTCGCGGTGGCCGAGTTCGAGGCCGAGGTCGCGGCCGCGAAGACCCGCACCTCCGAGGCCGAGGCCCGGGTGAACACCTTGACCCCCGCCGCCGCGAACTGACCGTTCGATCGGCGGCCCCGACCTGCCCGAGATAGCCGGGCAGGCACCGCCAGTGACAGCCAGGAGGCACCCATGGACATCGTGCAGACCATCGCCGCCCGCATCGGGGTGGATCCGAACCAAGCGCAGGCGGTGGCAGGTGCGCTGTTGGGGGCGGCCCGGGCCCAGGTCCCGGCCGAGGAGACCCAGAAGCTCGACGCCGGGGTGCCCGAGCTCGCCGGGTGGATGAAGGCGGCCGAGTCCGCCCTCGCCGCACCGGCCGCAGCGCAGCCGCCCGGCGCCGACTCCGGCGGGCTGCTGGGGGACCTGCTGGAGGCCGCGGGCAGCGGGCTCGGGAACCAGATCCTCGGGGCGGTCGTCGGCAAGGAAGCCAGTCAGGCCGCGAGCGCCGTCGCGGTGCTGGGCAAGCTCGGGCTCGAGCCGAAGCACGCCACGATGGTCGCGCCGTTGATCGTCGAGTTCCTCACAAGCCGGCTCGGCGCCGAGTGGACCGACCGCATCGTCGCCGCCGCGCCGGCGCTGGCGGGGCTCGCGTCCTCGGGTCAGGACGGCGGGCTCGGGAGCCTGTTGCAGGGCTTCCTCCCGAAGAGCTGATCTCACACAGACTTGGAGCCACGATGGGACTGATCGATTTCGTCAAGGATGCCGGCCGCAAGATCGGCCTGTTCGGAGGCCGCGCGGCGGCAGACGCCGAGGCGGCGAAGGAAGCGGCGGCGACGGCCGCAGCGACCGCGAAGGCCGCGACCGACGCGGCGGCGAAGGAGAGCCTGCGCCGCACGATGGTCGCCGCCGACATCAAGGCCGCGATCCTGTCGTACGTGCCGGTCGAGAACCTGGGCGTGACCTATGACGGCGACGTGGCGGCCCTGACCGGCACCACCAAGGCGCAGGCCGACAAGGAGAAGGCGGTGTTGGTCGCCGGGAACACCGAAGGGGTGGGCCGGGTCGACGACAAGCTCGCCGTGGTCGTCCCCGAGCCGCCGGCGGTGTACCACACCGTGGTCAAGGGCGACACGTTGTCGAAGATCTCGGGCGCCAGCTACGGGGTCATCCGCCTGTTCGACGTGATCTTCGACGCGAACAAGCCGATGCTCGACCACCCGGACAAGATCTACCCGGGCCAGGTGCTGCGGATCCCGCCGGTGAAGACCCCGACCCACACGGTGGCGAAGGGCGAGACGCTCGGCACCATCGCGCAGCATTGGTACGGCGACCCCAAGAAGTACACCGTGATCGCCTCGGCGAACCACCTCGCCGATCCCGACAAGATCGACGTGGGTCAGACGCTGACCATCCCGCTCGGGAACCCCGCGCTCATCGCGTAGGTGCTCAGTTCGGGCAGCGGTCGGGGCCGCGCCCGAACCGCAGCGTGGCGTGGACGGCGCCGGTCCGATCGACCAGCACGGCGCAGTCCGACCGGTCGTCCCACAGCTCGTGGTCGAGCCCGAGCGACACGTCGCCCGACCCGAGGTCGGCCCGTTGGGTCCACACCTTGAACGACTCGCCCGGGGCGAGCGTCCGGTCGGGCAGCGGGTACGACGCGCCGGCCGCGTTCCGCAGGGTGGCGCCCGCGAGGGACACCGGGCGCTTCGCGTCGGGGTGCGCGCCGATCTCCACCCACTCGCCTCCGATCGGGTCGACCCCGTCCGTGCCGACCATCCGGTGGGGTCCGTACGCGGTGGTCGCGGTCACGGTCGCCCGGGCCGAGCGGCGCAGCGCCGGAGCCTCGCCGGGCAGCCACATCGACGCGCTCGGCCGCCCCCGCTCCGCCCGCGGGTCCGGCTCGGCGCCCGACCACCCGTAGGGGTCGAACGGGTACCGGTGTTTCGGGTCAGGCCCGGTCACCACCTCGAGGTGCAGGTGGGGGCCGGAGCTGCAGCCGGAGTTCCCCGACCGACCTACCGGCTGCCCAGCGGTGACCCGATCGCCAGGGCGGACCTGCACCTGCGACAAGTGGTGCAGCTCGGTCACGTACGACCCGCCGTCAGGCCCCTGGTGCAGCACCACGATCTGCACATTGTCCTTCGCCATCGCTCCGTTCGAGCACCGGATCGGCCCGAGGTCGCCCGCCTTCAGCACCTCGCCGTCGGCCATCGCGAACAGCTCGGTGCCGATCGGCATCCCGAAGTCGTAGCCCTTGTGCCCGTCGATCCCGTACGCGGTCGAGCCGGTGGTGATCAGCGCCTGCTCGTCCCCGTTGCGCCCGTGGTCGAAGAAGTTCGATACCGGGTGCTCGCCGCGGAACGGGCTGCGGAACAGCGGCACCGCTCGCAGCGCCTCGGCCGGCGGCAGCGTGGGCTCCTCTGCGCCGCCCTCCCCCGCCTCGCCGCCTCCCTCCTCGTCGCCCGCGCGCTCCGCCGGCGCTGGGGCACGATCGACTTCACGGTCCGAGCGAGTGACTTCGGGCCGGCTACAGGCGAACCACCAGATCATCGCGGGCTCTGGACCTCGACCCGGACCGGCACCAGCTCGGGTTCGGCTTCCGGCCGGAGCCGGCGGAGCAGGCGGCGCGCGGCGGGGACGTCGCGGGACAACAGGGCGAGCCCGGCCCCCAACGCCACGAGCCCCGGACCCGGCAACACCAACATCGCGACGCCGGACACCACCAGCAGGCTGCCGCCGACGATCCGCAGTCCACGCATCAGGGACTCGTTGTGTTCCATGTCGTTCCTCCGCCGTGAGGCCGCTTCCGCGTCCCCACCGATCCTGTACGCACCGAGCGGCCGCAGCGTCGGTCAGGAACGGTCACGTGTGGGTGGCGAGGGCCTACAATGCCGCAGGACGGAGTCCGACGACCGACAGGTCGAGCGCGAGCGCGGCCCGCTGCTCGGTCGACAACGCCGCGTGCACCTGATGAGCAGCGTGATCGGCGCCGAGCGCCACCGGGACCTGCCCCGCTACGGGGAACTTCAGGTACTGCACCGACGACAGCCGGTCCTCTCCGACCTGTCGGGCGTCGACCGCCGGGCGGATCCGCGTCCCGTCTGCGAGCTCGGCGTACAGCGAGCGGGGCAGGTCGAGCCACGCCGCCAGCTTGGCCGCGCGCTCCTGCGGGTCCTCGATCTCGACCAGCAGGGTGCACCCGAGCTCACCCGGGGCGCCCAACAGCTCGTTGTACGTGTGCAGCTCGTGCAGGATGTCGGCCTCGCGCACGATCCGCTCGACCCGCATCATCTCCTGCACCTGCCACCGCACCGTGTCGGCGTTCTCGAACAAGAACGTGAGGTGCGGGCCGACGTGCACCCGGCGCGCGGCCTTCACCGCGAGGATCGTCGGCAGCTCCCGGTCTCGCCGCTCGCCCCAGGTGACGTGGTCGACCAGCTGCTCTCGGCGCACCAGGCTCATCGGTCCCCCCCGTCGAACCCGCCGTCGCGGTGGGCGCGGGCGAGGAACGTCATCGGGTGCATCGGCCGCACGCCGGCGTGCTGCTCGAACTGCAGGCACGCGAGCGCGCAGTCCGACACCCACACCGGCGCGTCGGCGGCCTTCATCCCGTCGAACGCGCGCTTCCCGATCCGCGCGCTCGGCTCGAACCCTTCGACCTTCATCGCGTAGGTCCCGTCGTGCCCGCAGCACTCCATCGTGGCGTCGATCTTGTCGACGCCGGGGACCTTGCGCATCAGGTCGCGCCCGCGGAACCCGATCGCCTGGGCGCGCAGGTGGCACGGCGCGTGGTACGCGACCGCGCCCTTCGGGCCGCTCTTGTACGCGGTGTTGTACCGCGCCTCGCTCCGGAGGGACCACAGGTGCTCACTCGGGTCGACCACCGCGGCGGCCACCTTCTCGGCGCGCGGTCGATCGGCGGCGGCGACCAGCTTCGGGTACTCCCGCCGCATCACCATCGCGCACGACGGCTGCAGCACCATCACCTTCGCCCCGGCGTCGACCCACGGCTCGAGCTTCGCGAGGTTGTGCGCCGCGTTGTTGCGCAGCGTGTCGAGGTCGCCGTGCTCCCACGCCGGCATCCCGCAGCACGCGAACCCCTTGTCACACCGCACCTCGACCTGGTTCGCCGCCATCACCTCGAGCGTGTCGCGCCCGATCTGAGGGTCGTTGTTCTCCACGAAGCAGGTCGGGAACAGCACCACCTCGGCGCCGGCCTGCGGGTCGGACACCTTGCCGGTGGTCTCGGCCCACCGCTCGAACGGGGTGCCGGCGAACTCCGGCAGCTGCTTCGCGCGGTGGATCCCGAGCAACTTCTCCATGAACCACCGGTGCAGCCCGACCCGGTTCATCACGTTCGCCAGCCCGAACGACCACCGGGCGAGGGTGGCGAGGCGGTTCGGGTCCCCGAGCACCCGGTCGCGCAGGCCGAGGCCGCGGGCCTTCACCTCCTGCGCCTTCCACCGGTGGACCAGCTTCGGGAAGTCGAGCTGGAACGGGTGGCCGTCGCGCGGGGTGTACGGGCACTGCACCTCACACAACTTGCACTGGAAGCACGCGTCCATCACCCCGCCGATCTGGTCGGCGGTCAGTTTCCGCACGTCGCCGTCGTGGGTGTCGTCGATCCACCGGAACAAGTTCGGGAAGCTGTCGCAGTACTTGAAGCACATCCGGCAGCCGTGGCAGACCTCGAACACCCGGGTGACCTCGGTCTGCAGCGCGCTGGGGTCCCAGTACACGGGCTGCTCGGGGTCGTACGACAGGGCGTCGGTCGGGTGGTACGAGATGTTGTCGGCCACGGGCTGCTCGGGGTGTGGGGTGGTCTAGAAGTTCTTGTCGAGCAGCGACTGGAACCGCCCGGCGTGGCTCTTCTCCGCCTTGGCCAGCGTCTCGAACCAGTCGGCGATCTCGGGGAAGCCCTCCTCGCGCGCGCTCTTCGCCATGCCCGGGTACATGTCGGTGTACTCGTGGGTCTCGCCCGCGACCGCGGCCTTCAGGTTCAGCGCGCTGTCGCCGATCGGGAGCCCGGTCGCCGGGTCGCCGACCCGCTTGAGGTAGTCGAGGTGGCCGTGCGCGTGGCCGGTCTCGCCCTCGGCGGTGTCGCGGAAGTTCGCCGCGATCTCGGGGTAGCCCTCGATGTCGGCCACCTTCGCGAAGTACAGGTACCGGCGGTTCGCCTGGGACTCCCCAGCGAACGCGTCCTTCAGGTTCTGGTGCGTCTTCGTTCCCTTCAGCTCGGCCATCGTCGCCTCTCCTGTGGTGTGGAGGAGACGCCCCTAACGCAAGTTCGGTGCCAGGCGAGCCCCCGAGGGGACAATCCAGGTTCGACGCTGGTTGTCGGCCCCCGATCCCCTGACCGATCCCCCGGCGGGACCACGAAGGGTCGTGATTCGTGTTACGACATGTCGTGATCACGACATGCCGTGGTCAGGGGGCGGCGTGGCGGTAGACGAGCTGATCGCGGAGTCACTCGACGCCCTCGGCCGGGTGGTGCCGTACGACCTGGCCACCGTGATGCAGCTCGACGGCGACGTGCTGCAGGTGCGGGTCGCGCGCGGCCGCCTCCGGTCGGAGGTCGGCGCCCACACCGTCCGGCTGGCGGACTTCCCGTCGATCCGCGAGGTGATCCGGCGCGGCCGGGTGCGCGCGTTCACCGCGTCCGATCACGGCGACGGCGACGGCGACCCGTTCGACGGCGTGCTCGATCTGCCGCACGGCCACTTCTGCATGGTGGCCCCGTTCCGCAACGACGCCGGCCCGGCCGGGGTGATCACGCTGGACCGCGCGGAGTGTGGGGTGTTCCCCGACGACGCGGTCACGTTGGTCGACGTGTTCGCCCGGCTGCTCGGGCTCGCGGTCACCTACGGCGAGCGGTCGGAGCACCTCGAGCGCTCGCGCCGCCAGCTGGTCGAGCAGAACCGGCTGCTGACCGAGGAGGTGGGCGGCTCGGCAGACTGCTGTCGGTGGGTCGAGTCACTCCCGTCCGCGGCGATGCGCCAGGGGGTCGGGCTGGCCCGCCAGGTCGCCCCGACCGACGCCCCGGTGTTGCTCACGGGCGAGACCGGCACCGGCAAGGACGTTCTGGCCGCCGCGATCCACGCCTGGTCGGCCCGCCGCGCCCGGCCGATGGTGCGGGTGAACTGCGCCGCCCTGCCGGCGACGCTGATCGAGAGTGAGCTGTTCGGCCACGTGCGCGGGGCGTTCTCCGGGGCGACCTCCGCCCGGATGGGGCGGTTCCAGGCCGCGGACGGCGGGACCCTGTTCCTGGACGAGGTGGGCGAGATCCCGCTCGAGGTGCAGGCGAAGCTCCTGCGGGTGCTGCAGGACGGCACGTTCGAGCCGGTGGGCAGCGACCGCACCGTCCGGGTGGACGTGCGCCTGATCGCCGCCACCAACCGAGACCTCGCGGCGGCGATGGACGACCGGACGTTCCGGGAGGACCTGTACTACCGCCTCGCCGTGTTCCCGATCCGGCTCGCGCCCCTCCGGGCGCGCCCCGAAGACATCGCGGTGATCGCGGCGAACTTCCTGGAACGCCTCGCGACCCGCACCGGGCGCGGCCCGTGGACGCTGTCGGACGACGAGGTCGCGGCGCTGTCGGCGGCGCAGTGGCCCGGCAACGCGCGCGAGCTGGTGAACGCGCTCGAGCGGGCGACGATCCTCGCGCGCGGCGATCGGCTGCGGGTCCGGCCCGACCCGACCCGGGCGGAAGGGAAGGGGACCCCCGCGGCCCGCGCCGGCGTCCGACCACTCGCCGAGGTCGAGCGCGACGCGATCCTCGCCGCGCTGAAGCAAACGGCCGGGCGGATCCACGGACCGGGCGGCGCGGCGGCGCTGCTCGGGCTGCACCCGAACACGCTGCGCTCGCGGATGGCGAAGCACGGCCTCGGGGGCGCGCGGGACCACCGGTGAGGCGTCACCGGCGCGGGGGCGTGGCCGCGCGACGCGCTCCCTTGCGGCGCCGGTACACCACCGCCAACACCTTCGCCACCGGGCCATACAGCTCCGCCGGCACCGCCCGCCCGCGCGGGACCTGCGCGTACAGCGCGCGCGCGAGCACTCGGTCCTCCACCCGCGGGATGCCCATCCGGAACGCCTCCTGCCGCAGCTTGAGCGCGAGGTGGTCGACCGCCTTCACCACCACCACCGGCGCGGCGTCCTGGCCGTGCCGGTACCGCAGCCCCACCGCGAAGTGGGTCGGGTTGGTGACCAGCACGTCCGCTTCCTTGAGCTGCTTCATCAGGTTCCTCGACGCGAGCTCACGCATCCGTCGGCGGCGCATCGCCTTCATGTGCGGGTCGCCGTCGCTCTCCTTGTTCTCCTCCCGCACCTGCTGGTCGGTGCGCTTCAGTCCTTGCCACCAGGTGAAGTACGCCCAGCTGTAGTCGACCGCCGCCAACAACAACATCACCGGCACCGCCCGGGTCACGAGGCCGGAGGCGAGCTCGGACAGCTTGGTGATCTGCGCCCCGGCGGGGGTGGCGGCGATCCGAGGGAGCTCGTCGACCCGCTCCCAGATCGCGTACCCGGTGATCGCGCCGAGGGCGAACACGTGCAGCAGCCCCTTCGCGAGCTCCACCAGCGGCTGCTTCGACAGGTACAGCCGCTGGAACGTGGCGAACGGGTCGAGGTGGTCCATCTTCGCTTCGAACGCGCGGGTCGCGATCTGGAACCGGGTCTGCGCCAGCCCCACCACGAGCCCGACCAGCGCCGCGACCCCGAGCGGGACGGCGATCGCCCGCGCCACCGCCCACGCGACCGCCCGCAACAGCGCGACCGCGCCCGCAATGTCGAGCTCGACCCCGCCGTCGGTCAGGAACGCCTTGCTGGTCGCCACGATCGGTCGGGCGACCTCGGCTCCGCCGATCGACAGCGCGGCGGCGATCGCGATCGTCGCCATCACCCCGCCGAGCTCGGGCGAGCGCGGGAGCTCCCCGCGCTCGCCGGCCTCGCGTAAGGCACGTTCGCTGGGGTCGTGTTTCTTGTCGGCGTCGTCTTCGGCCATCAGCGGCCCGCGGCGACGGCGCGCGCCACCATCGCCACCGCGTCGACCAGGGCGCCGGCGTGGGCCGACATCACCCACGGCAGCGACACCATCAACATCGTGACCCCGACCGCGCCGGTCGCGGTGGTGCCGACGGAGAAGAACGCGTGCATCCGGGGCGCGAGCTTCGACAAGATCGCGACGAACAGGTGCACCAGGAACACCATCGCCACGACCGGCCCCGACAGCTGCACGCCGAGCACCAGGCACTGCCCGGCGGCGTTCATCGCGAGCTCGGCCGACCCGCCCGGCAGCGCGGCGGCCCCGGGCGGCACCCGCTCGAACGACGCCGCCACGATCTCGAGGCACCGCCCGTCGAGGCCGGTCGCCACGAACACCAGCGCCGCCATCCAGCTGGCGAACGAGCCGAGCACGCTCTCGGTCGACCGGGTGAGCGGGTCGAACAGGGTCGCGAACGACAGCCCCATCTGCGCCGACATGATCTCGGCGCCGAGCGCGAGCGCCGCGAACGCCGCCGCCACGCCGAGCCCGAGGAACATCCCGAACAGGACCTCGCCGCCGAGCGCCACCGCCACCCGGTGCAGCTCCTCCGGCAGGTCCGGCGGGGGCAAGGTGGTGGTCAGCAGCGCGCTCACCGCCATCGCCGCGAACGCGGTCACCCAGCGAGGGACGCCGACCATCGAGAACACCGGCAGCACCGACAGCAGCGCGCCCACCCGCCCCAACACCAACACGAAGGTGGCGGCCACCGTGATCACGGCCCGCCGTCCTCCGCGATCGACACGAACATCGTCTCGCCGAACCCGACGGCGATCTGCAACATCCACCCCGACAGCAGCGCCAGCACGGTGGCCACCGCCGCCATCTTCGGGATGAACGACAGGGTGACCTCCTGCAGCTGGGTCACCGTCTGCACCAGCGACACGATGGTGCCGACCACCAGCGCTGCGAACAGCGGGGGCGCCGCGATCATCAGCGCGGTGTACAGCGACTGCTGGCCGAGCCACACCGCGTGGTCGATGGTCATCGCGCCGCTCCGGTCAGCCCGAGCACGAGCAGTGTCCAGCCGTCCATCAGCACGAACAGCAGCAGCTTGAACGGGAGCGAGATCACCACCGGCGGCAGCATCATCATGCCGGTCCCGAGCAGGATCGAGGCGACCACCAGGTCGACCACCAGGAACGGCAGGTACACCTTGACCGCAGTCACGAATGCAGACTCGAGCTCGGACAACACGTAGCCGGTGACCACCACGCTCGAGGGCAGCGCCTCGAGCGTCTCGGGGCGCTCGATCCGCGCGACCTTGATCGCGGTCTGCAGCTCGTCGCGGCGGGTGTGGGCGAGCATGTACGCCCGCATCGGGGTCATCGCCGCCTGGTACGCGGTCCCGGTGTCGATCTTGCCTTCGAGGAACGGGTCGAGCGCGTCGTGTTTGACCTGGTCGAGGGTGGGCTGCATCACCGCCATCGACAGGATCAGCGACAGCCCGATCAGCACCTGGTTCGGCGGGGATTGCTGCAGCCCGAGCGCCTGCCGCAGCAGCGACAACACGATCACGAACCGGGTGAACGGCGTCATCAGCAACATCAGCCCGGGCACCAGCGACAGGCTGGTGAGCATCACGATCCACCGCACGGCGGACGCGACCTCGGTCTCGGTCCCGGCGGCGGCGAGGGACGACAGGGCGGGGCCGACCGGCGCGGCTCCCGGCTCCTGGCCCCACGCGAGCCCGGCGCACAGGAGCAGCGCGAGGGTCATCGGCCGTTCGCCGTGCGGGACTGGACGACCTCGGCGATGAGCGCGCGGGCCTGCGCCTTCTGGTTCGCGCTCGGCGCGAACGCGCGGTTGCGCCGCACCGACGGCGGGTCCTCCTCCTGCTCGACCGGCGTGGGGGTGAGCTGCCGGTTCCGCCGCATCGACGGCGGGTCCTCCTCGCGATCGAGCTGGACGGTCGGGCGGCCCGCGGGGCGCCGCGGCTGCTGCGCCGGCTTCGGCGCGACGATCGGCGCGGTCAACGTGGGCGCGGGCTGGGCCACCCGCTGCGGCGCCGGGGTCTCGGTGTCGATCCCGTCGTCTTCGCCGAGGTCGGCGACCAGGTTCGGCACGCCGCTGCCGGCGGTCCCGATCAGCAGCCGGCGCCGGTGGCCTCCGGGGTCGCGCACGTCGACCAGCACCAGCCCGGAGTGGTTGGTGCCCACCGGCGTCTTCCCGACGACCCGCAACAGGTCGGACCCGCCGGCGGCCTTGCGCCGGGTGGCGGCGTACACCAGCGCGGCGCCTGCCCCGGCGATCGCGAGCGGCCACAGGCCGAGCGCGGCCGCGAGCAGGGCCGACGGAGACCCCGAGGGGGGGAGAGTCTCCGCCGGGGGACCGCCGGAGGCGGTGCCCAGGAGCTCGGTCGCCAGCGGGTCCACGGCCGCCGGAGCCCCCGAGGGGGGTCGGAGCTCCGTGGGGGTGGCCTGGACCGGTGCGAGCTCCTCCTGCCCGTCGGCCCACGCCGACAGCGTGGCCAACAGCGCGATCATCCCGTCGCCCCTTCTTCGCGGCCGATCAGCTCGGTCACACGAAGCGCGACGCGGTCATCGACCACCACCAGCTCGCCGCGCGCGAACACCCGACCCCCGACCAGGATGTCCAGGGGCTGGCTCGCGGAGCGGTCGAGCTCGATCACGTCGTCTCGGCCCAGGGCGGCCAACTCGCGCACGGTGAGCCGGGTCCTGCCGAGCTCGACCACGAGCTCGATTGGGATCTCCTGCAGGAACGTCACGTCCACCAGATTCGGAGTCGCTGCCATGTCGACGCCCTCCACGGACCTCCCTTCGGTCGGGAGGGGGAAGACTTTAGCTGGCGCGCATCATCGGATGTGTTCACCTTCGATCCTAGCCTTTACCCGTACCGACCGCGCCTGGTTCTGGATCCCGGCCTCCCCCACCAGCGTGGCACGGTCCCCCACGCGCAGGACCACGTCCTTCGCTGGGCCGAGGTCGAGCATCTGGCCGACCTTGACCTCGCGCAGCTGGGACAGGGGCAGGTTCACCCGACGAAGCTCGGCGACGACCGTGACCGG
>JBEBJC010000957.1:0-3460 GCA_040080105.1 Myxococcota bacterium | reverse complement strand
GTCCTCTCCCCCGAGGCGGAGAGGGGGAACTGCCAAACCCGTCCCTCCTGGTGTCCCCATGATGTGGCTCACGTGGCTCGCGTGTGTGCCCCGGTACGCCGGGCTCGACCCGATCACCCCCGCCGCGCTCGTCGCCGCGCGGCCGATCCACCGGATCGACGTAGGCGGCATCGGGTTCGGGTACGTCGACACCGGCGGCGACCGTCCGGTGCTCCTGCTGGTGCACGGCCTCTCCTCGTCGCTGTCGTTCTGGGACGCGCAGATCGCGTCGTTCGCCGCCGACTACCGCGTGGTCGCCGTCGATCTGCCCGGGTTCGGCGCGTCCGACCGGCCCGACGCCCCGTACACCCCGCCGTGGTACGCCGACCAGCTGATCGCGTTCCTCGACGCCCTCCAGATCGATCGGGTCACCTGGGTCGGCCACTCGATGGGCGGCCAGATCGGGATGCACGCGGCGCTGCGTCACCCCGAGCGGCTCGATCGGCTGGTGCTCGCTGCCCCGGCCGGGCTCGAGGCGTTCACCCCCGGGGAGGCCCGGTGGATGAAGGGGTACTGGACCGAGGGGCGCGCGCTCGAGGCCGACGAGCCCGCGATCCGCACCAGCTTCACCCAGCTCGTGTTCAACGTGCGCGACGAGGCGGTCGAGCGGTGGATCGAGGAGCGGGTGCGCCTCGCGCGGTCCGACGCGTTCCGCGGGACCAGCGTGGCGGTGTCGCGGTGTGTGGCCGGGATGCTCGACTTCCCGGTGCGCGAGGAGCTCGACCGGATCACCCTGCCCACCCTGATCGTGTTCGGGACCCAGGACCACCTGATCCCGAACCCGATCCTGCACGGCGGGCGCACCGCGCCGATCGCCCGGTACGGCGACGAGCACCTGCCGAGCTCCGAGCTCGTGCTGATCCCGGGCGCGGGCCACGGCGTGCAGCACGACGCCGCGGAGGCGTTCGACGCGGCGGTGCGCGACTGGCTTTCGCGCCACCCGTGAGACCGGGTATGAAGCGCGGATGGTGATCGTACTGTGGTGGGCGGGGTGCTCCGGCAGCGGGCAGGCCCGCGCGGTGGTGACCGAGCTGTGCAAGTGGGGCCAGCTGTCCGAGCTGACCCCGGCGGTGTTGCCGCCCGAGGTCGACCTGACCACCCGGGTGCGCGACGCGGACCTGCGGTGGGCGCGGGCGGAGCGGCTCGAGCCGTCGACCGAGAACCCGTTCCTGGCGAAGAACCAGACGGTGGGCCTGGTCGCCGACGACGCGGCGCGGGCGCTGCAGCAGGCGGTGGCGCAGCACGCGCAGTGTACGGTCGAGGTGTCGGTCGACGGCGACCACGGCACCGCGCACGTCGAGCGGGTGGCCCCGCGTCCGCTCGACGGGCAGGACCTGTTCGTGCGGCTGGGCGAGCTGCAGGCGCTGGCGGACCACCCGGCGCGGGTGGCGAAGATCGAGGAGTGGATCGCGGCCAACCCGGCGTCGGCGACCACCACCCACGACCTGAAGGTCGACCGGGTGGGCGACACGTGGATCGTGAACTTCGGGCTGCCCGAGGCGAGGGTCGCCGAGAGCCGGGGCAAGCTCGACGCGGCCGAGGCCACGATCACCAAGGGCCGGGCCGACGAGGCGCAGCTCGCGAAGCTGGTGGTGCTGGACACGACGTACTTCCCGCGCGCGAGCCCGCGGGTTTCGAGCCCGCGCGTCGACATCCACGTGCGCAACGACCTCGACACGCGGGTGTCGAAGGTGGTGTTCCGCGGGGTGCTCACGAGCCCGGACAAGCCCGACCCGTGGGTCGACGACGAGCTCACCCACGAGCCGCTGAGCCGGTTCGAGCCCGGCGACGAGGACACCTGGACGATCGTGAGCCGGCTGCCGGGGCACTGGCGCACCGGCGCCCCCGAGGGGTCGACGCTCACGCTGACCCCGGTGCAGCTGTTCGGGCCGAAGCAGGCCCTGCTGTACGACGTGCGCGAGCTGCCCGACGCGCTGACCACCGCCGAGACGATGAAGGCGGAGATCGCCCGGGTCGAGGCGGCGTACCTCACTGGGGCCCCCCCCGGGTGAAGCGGCGACAGTCCCGGTCAAGGGGCGGTATGCACGCCCTGCCGTTGGCACGCAGCTCCGTCTCCGGTCCAGCGATGGGGTGGCAGGAGTGGGCGGCGCTACCGGACGACGACCGCACCGAGTTGGTCGATGGGCGGCTCGAGGGTGCCGAGGTGCCGGGCTGGGGGCACGAGACCGCGGTGGGGTGGTTCGTCGAGCAGCTCCGCCGGTGGGCGCGCGACCACCAGGCCCGGGTCGCCGGCTCGGGCGTGCGGTACGCCACCGGACCGCGGTCGGGGCGGATGCCGGACGTGAGCGTGTTCCTCGACGGTCGGCGGCCGCCCGCACACGGCGCGGCGCTGCGCGACGCCCCCGGATAGCGGCGGGCCGCGTGACACCTCGTGACGGAACCGCGGCCCGGGGTCGTGCGTGGATCGGGGCATGCCGGAACCTGCGCGCCTCGTCGACCCGCTGATCGCTCCCGCCGTCGGCGGAGACCCGTCCGCGAGGGCCCAGTTGGTGCGCACCCACGGCCCGCTCGTGTGGACCCTGTGCCGCCGCCTCGGCCCCGACCCGGAGGACGCCTACCAGGACGTGTGGGCGAAGATCTTCGCGGCCCTCCCCCGGTTCGACCCGGGCGGAGCCGCGTCCCTGCGCACGTGGATCGCGACGATCACCCACCGCCACCTGGTGGACCGCTCGCGCAGGCGCAAGGTGCGAGGCGAGACCGTCGAGTTCGGAGACCACCCGGCCCACGAGCCGGACCTGGACCGGGTCGGGCTGCTGCACGCAGCGCTCGCGCGGCTCCCGGAGGCCCAGCGCCGGGTCGTGGTGATGCACCACCTGCACGACCGAGGCCTCGACGAGGTCGCGGCGGACGAGGGGGTGCCGGTGGGGACGGTGAAGTCGCGCCTACACCGCGCGCGGGCCCGGTTGCTCGAACTCCTGGAGGGGCGGTGAACCCGTCGTACGAGCTGTTGTCGCGCTTGTTGGCCGGGGATCTCCCGGGCGCCGAGGCGCGCGCGTTGCGCGAGCGGATCCGGACCGACCCCGAGTGGGCGCGAGCCTGGAGCGCGCTGCAGCACCTGAGCCACGACCTGGCGTCCCTGCCGGAGGAGGTGCCCCCTCCGAGCCTCGACGCGGCGGTGTTGGGGTCGCCGGCGCGGCGGCAGGTGCCGTGGGCCACGGTGGGCACGCTCGCGACCCTGGCCGCCGCGGTCGCCCTGTGGATCGCGTGGCCCGCGCCGGAGCCCGCGCGGATCGCGCTCGTCGCGGGCGAGCAGACCGTCGACGGCGCGGTGGTGCTGCTCGCGGGCGACCTGCCGGTGACCGTCGACGGGCGAGTCCACATCCGGGTGGAACCGAACCCCCCCGTCGTGCGTGAGCCCGGCCAGGAGGTCGGGATGAAGACGATCGGCGCGGGTGTGGGG
>JBEBJC010000956.1:0-3467 GCA_040080105.1 Myxococcota bacterium | reverse complement strand
GCGGCGGGGGCTCCCCCACTCGACGCGGGTTCCCTGGTGGCGGGGAGCCTGCCCGCTCCGACTTCGGGGAGCCGCCACACCTCGCTCGGCCAGGTCGGGCTCGGAGCCGCCTGGACCGTCGGTCGGCCGGCGCCGGACCTCGTCGCGCGCTGGGCGCTGTACGACGGCGAGCTCGGGGTCGCCCGGCGGTACGCGCTGGCCCCGGGCTGGAGGTCTCGCTGCTCCGCGCGGAGCTCCGCGCGCCCCAGTGGCGGGTGCGCTCGACGTTGGCCAGCGTGCGGCAGATCCGCGGGGAGCGCGCGCTGGCGAACCTCGGGCTGTACGGCGCGTTCGCCCGGCTCGACGCGACGCCCGCGGCCGCGACCGCCACCTGGCTCGAGCTCGGCCCCGGGCTGGAGCTGTGGCAACACGCGGGTCACCGCCAGTCGCTGTGGGTGGCGGTGGGGGGCGCGATCGACTCCCGGTTCGGCGCCGATCCGGTCCCGGTGCGGTTCTCGGCGCCGGTGTCCGCCCGGCTGCACCTGGCGAGCGCGGACGCGGCGTTGACCGCCCTCGATCTCGAGGCCCGGTGGATCCCGGGCGCCCCGGTGGTCACCGCCCGCGCGCGGCACCTGCTGTGGACCGGGGCGGTGGACGGCGGGCTCGAGCTCGGGGGCTCGCTCGATCGCGAGGGGTGGGCGCTGTCGTCGGGCGTGGTGATCGAGCCGCGGTGACCGAGCAGCCGCGCCCGCGGGGTGGTACCTTGCTGCCCATGCGTCGCATCTGGTGGTTGCTGTCGGTCGCCGCGTGTTCTCCGGCGCCGGTCCCGTTGGGGGGCGGCCGCCCACCGCCAGACCCGGTGGTGCCGGAGGGTGAGCGCCCGCTGTGCGCGGCCGAGCCGACCGCCCCCGGTCCGGTGATCGCGCAGGACCTGCAGAGTTGGTCCACGCGGCTGCGCGAGTCGAACAACCGGTACTTCGGCGAGCTCGCGTGGCGGGACCTCGAAGCGCTCGGGGAGGAGCTCGAGACCACTGCGGCCGAGCCGGTCGACATCCGAATCCTGCGCGGGTGGTTCCGGCTGAAGTTCGGCCTGCTCGACGAGGCGATCGCCGACCTCGACGCGGCGGAGGCGCTCGCGGTGAGCGCGGGCGACGGTCCGCGCACCGAGCGCGCGCGCCAGCTCCTCGGCGCCACCTGGCTGCGCAAGGCGGAGACGGTGAACTGCCTCGACAACGCGAGCGGCGAGTCGTGCATCGTGCCGTTCGGGGAGGGGGCGATCCACGTCGACCCTGCGCTGATGGCGGAGGCGGCGAGCGCGTTCGAGCGCGCGCTCGCGGACAACGGCGACCAGCCGTCGCTGCAGTGGCTCGACAACATCACCTACATGGCGCGCGGCACCTGGCCCCAGGACGTGCCGGCCGAGTGGACGCTGCCGGACGGGTTCCTCGTGTCCGAGGAGGACCTGCCGGAGTGGCCGAACGTGATGCCGAAGATCGGCGTCACCGAGCCCACGCTGTCGGGCGGCGCGTCGATCGAGGACTTCGACGGCGACGGGCGGATGGACGTGCTGGTGAGCACCCTCGACCCGTGGTCGGGCATGGATCTGTACCTGAACCGCGGAGACGGAGGGTTCTGCCACGCGTCCGACGCGTCGGGGGTCTCGTCGATCAGCGGCCTGCTGTCGTTCACGATCGTCGACTACGACAACGACGGCGACGTCGACGTGTTCGGCCCGCGGGCGGCTTGGATGGGCGCCGAGGGCACGGTCCGGCCGAGCCTGCTGCGCAACGACGGCGCCGGCCGGTTCGAGGACGTCGCGGTGGCGGCCGGGTTCGACGTCCCGAGCGTCAACGGGCCCACCCAGGTCGCGACCTGGGGCGACGTGAACCTCGACGGGTGGCTCGACGTGTTCGTCGGCCGAGAGTCGGAGGTCAACGACCCCCGCGTGAGCAGCTTGTTCATGGCCCAGGGAGACGGGACGTTCGTGGACGTGGCGCCCGAGGTCGGGCTCGACGAGGTCGGGTTCGTGAAGGGGGCGGCGTTCGTCGACGTGGACCGCGACGCCGACCTGGATCTCGCGGTGAGCCTGTTCGGGTCACCGAACAAGTTGTTCATGAACGACGGAGGGCAGTTCGTGGACCGCGCGCTGTTGCTCGGGGTCCGGATGCCCGAGCGCAGCTTCCCGGTCAGCCCGATCGACTACGACCAGGACGGCTGGCAGGACTTGTTCTTCGCGTCGTTCACCAACAACTACGCCGGCGGCGGACCGCTCGACCCCACGTACTTCCGCTCGGTCGAGCCGTGGGTGCTCGACCGGATGGGGTTGCCGCCGGCGCCCGACACGCCGTCCGAGAACGGCCACCTGTACCACAACACCGGAGCCGGGTTCGCCGACGTGACGGCGCTCGTGGGCCTCGACGACGTACACGCGACGATGGGCCTGCAGAGTGGTGACATCGACGCGGACGGGTACCCCGATCTGATCCTCGGGACGGGCGCGCCCGAGTACGACGCGCTCGAGCCGAACGTGGTGTACCACAACGTCGGCGGAGAGCGGTTCACCGACGTGACCCCCGCGGTGGGGATGGGCTCGATCCAAAAGGGCCACGGGGTGTCGTTCGGCGACCTCGACGACGACGGTGACGACGACGTGCTGGCCGAGCTCGGCGGCGCGTTCACCGGTGACATCGCGCCGAATCAGCTGTTCGTGAACCCGACCAACGATCCGACCACGCGGGCCCGGCACACGGTCACGTTGAAGCTCGAGGGGGTCAGCGCCAGCCGCAGCGCGATGCACGCCCGGGTCCGGGTGGTGACCCCCACGCTCGAGCGGTGGCAGGTGGTCGGCGAGACCGGCTCGTACGGCAACTCGACCCTCCAGCTCGAGTTCGGCCTGGCCGACGCGGACACGATCGAGCGGGTGGAGATCGACTGGCCGGGCGGAGCGCTCGAGGTGGTCGAGGAAGTCCCGATCGACAGCTTCGTGCGGATCCGGCAGGGAGAGGGGGTGGTCGAGGCGCGCCCGTACGCCCCGATCGCGATCGACGGTGTCCCGACGCCCTGATCACGAGATCAGGGTCGCGGCCCCAGGCTCGGACGGCGGCAGGTGCCCGGCAGCGATCGCCTCGAGGCACTGCTCGAGTGACACCTCGGCCGCCGCGCGGAGCCGCGCGCCGACCACCGCGATCGGCAACATCGCCCACCCGCGGTCGGGGGAGATGACGGCGAACCCGACGCCGCGGCCCCAGTCGAGCCCACACCAGCTCCAGCCGGCGCGGGTGACAACCCCCTCGCCGAGCAGGCTCCCGAGCTGCAGGTCGACATCACCGGGCGCCCCGCCCCGGCGCCGCGCCTCGTCGAGGTACCGATCGATCGCCGCGGCACATCGCTGGGGCTCGGTCGCGGGGGGGAGTCCCAGCCGCGCGACCGCGTCCGCCCGCGCCGCAGCCAGCGCCCCGGCCGCCGCCGGGGGCAGGTCCGACACGACC
>JBEBJC010000955.1:0-3468 GCA_040080105.1 Myxococcota bacterium | reverse complement strand
ACGGAAAAATCCGGGCCGAGGTGTTCGCCAAGCAGGTCATCGTGCTGGGTGAAGTGACCGGCAACGTCACGGCGACCGAAAAGGTCGACATCCGTGACAACGGCTCGGTCGACGGCGATGTGACGTCGCCGCGCGTGGCCATTGCCGAGGGCGCGCATTTCCGCGGCGCCATCGACATGCAGCGCGCCAGTCAGCCGGCTGGCAAGCCGGTGGCCAAAGAGACGCACGCCGCGCCTCCCGCGGCCGCGACGACGCCCAACCGAACGCCGCCGCCGCGAGGGCGGTGATCCCCCACCGCGCCGCGTCGGCGGCCCACCCCGCGATCCACGTGACGCTGACCCGCGCCGGATCGGTCCCGAGCAGCTGCCCCGACATCGCCACCTTCCGCCCGACCAACGGGAACGGGTACGTGCCGACCGGGTCGAGCTGCTGCTTCGCCTCCCACTTGCTCCGCCGGGTGACGAGCGAGTTCTCGTACCCGGTGCTCGCCCACGCCGCGCCGCCGCCCGCGCCGGAGCGCACCACCGCGTCGACCGCCCGCGCGAGCGGCGACGGGTCGTCGGGCCGGTCGAGCGTGGTCCACAGCGACAGCGGCTCGACCTCGTCCGGCAGGTACAGGTGCCAGTCGGCCGACATCACCGGCAGATCGACCGCCGGCAGCGCCACCGCCCGGTGCCCGACCGCGCCGAGCCCGGTGGTGGATCGCTCCCACCCGAACTCGAGCACGAAGCTCCGCTCGTCGCCGCCCGAGCCGGTCGGGATCACCAGCCGGTCGCCGATCGCGAGTCGGGTCGGGTCGACCCCCGGGTTCGCCGCCGCGATCTCGGCCCACCCGCCGGCGCGCCCGACGGTGGCGACCGCGATCGCCGACAGGGTCTCCCCCGCGGCGACCACGTGCTCGGTCCGCGCGTTCCGCTCGCTCCGCAGCAGCGGCACGATCGTGCGCTCGGGGCGGGTGGGGTCGGCGGCCGGCCGGAGCGGCACCCCGTCGCGGAAGCACTCGGTGAGGTGCCCGCCCTCCGGCAGGTCGACGGTGAGCACCTGGCGGGTGGTGTTCCGGATCGTGAGTCGGAGCTTGCCGACCTCGGTGCCGTCGCGCGACAACACGGTGATCGCCTGCAGGTCCTCGATCCGGCTCGTCGACGACCCCACCGGGGGGCGCGGCGACGCGGTGTACGCGATGGTCGGCACCTCGTCGAACGCGACCACCACCGACAGCGGGTCGGTGGTGAGCTCGAGCACCGACGGCGGCACGTCGCGCGGGTCGAGCACCTTGCCGTGCGCCACGTCGGTCACCGCGAGCTCGAGCGCGACCGGCGCCTCGATCCCGACCACCCCGTCCATCTCGCCGCGCGGCACCGGGAACCGCACCGCGGGCTTCGCGTCGTCGGCGGGGTACAGGTAGGTCACGGTGACCACCGCGCGGTCCTCGACCACCCGCCGCAGCAGCACCTGGAGCTCGGCGGCCTCGGCGCGCCACTGCAACACGTCGGCGCCGGTCACGTCGAGCACCTCGACCCCGTCGGGCACGCTGAGCGCCACCTGGTCGAGCGCGCCGCTGCGCACCTCCACCGTGTACCGCGCGGTGCCGGCCACCACGTCGCGCTCCACCTCGACCACCGCCTCGACCCGGGTGTGCACCGAGGCCTCACCGGTCGACGCCGCGTGCTCGGGCCGCCGCTCCCAGGTGAGCCGGACCGCGCCCGCCGCGTCGAGCCACGCCGACAGCTCGGTCGCGTCGGCGGTGGCGCGGGTCGCGGTGCGGACCCCGCCCGCGAGCGTCGCGTCGATCCCGGACTCGGGCAACGTGACGGTGAGCTCGGTCGGCGGGCCCGGCGGCAGCGTCAGGTCGAGCGAGCGGGTGTACCGGTCGGTGTCGCGCCCCTGGACCCACCCGATCCGCAGCGTGTGCCGGCCCGGCGGCACGGTGACGGTCTGCCACTCGCCCACCAACGCGAACGCGGCGGGCGACCCGTCGACCGTGCCCGACACCAGCGTCACCGCCGCCGGCGCCACCGGCACCGCGATCGGCCCGCCGACCACCTCGACCTCGGTGGTCACGACCCCGGTGAACACCCCGCGGCGCACGGCGCCCTGTACGGTGCGCGAGATCGGCGCCCAGTCCGGGGCGAGGGACGGAGCGGCGGCCGGCGCCAGCGCGCGGTACGCGTCGAGGGACAGCGTGACCTCGCCCGGATCGGCGGCGGCCACGGCGAACAGCGGGACCATCGAACCTCCACCGGCTCAGGGTCACCCGGTGGAGGAGGCCGGATTGTAAGTAGTTCGAATCCGAATCGTGCAACGACCGTGCAGGGCTACCAGACCTGCCACCAGTTCTTCTTCCGCCCGCGGGTCGGTCGGTCGGGCGCCGGGGCGGCCGGATCCGCGGCGACCGCCGGCGGGCCCGACAGCCGCTTGACCCGGGTGAGCACCCGGGCCCCCCCCGACTCGTCGAGCTGCCCGTCGGACGTGCTCACCGCGCGGTACACCACGTCCGACCCGTGGGTCAGCGGCCAGAACCCGCCCTCGGGCGACGCGGTCGGCGCCTTCTCGGGGTGGGTCGCGCGCCACCCCTGCACGGTGGTGATCCACGCCGGCAGCGCGCCCACCGAGCCCGCGACCGAGATCTTGCCGACCTTCATCGGGCGGTTGTCGTCGTACCCCACGTACACCCCGACCGACACGCCGTCGGCCGCGGAGAACCCGGAAGCGCCCGCGGCCGGCAGGTACCCCATGAACGCCGCGTTCTTGAAGTCGTTCGTAGTGCCGGTCTTTCCCCCGAGCGGGACGAGCGCCTCGCCGAGCTTCGCGACCTCCTTCGCCGACTTCCCGGTGCCGTACTGCACCACGTTCCGCAGGATGTCCGCGGTCATCTGCCCAGCCGCGTCGCCACCCACCGGGACGGGCTTCGGATCGGCCTTGTACAGCACGTTGCCGTGCCGATCCTTGACCAGCGAGATCAGCACCGTGGGCGTGGACAGCTCGCCCACCACCCCGGTGAGACCGGTCCCGCCGAGTTTGTACGTGCGGCCGGACACCAGGCCCTCGTACAGGCGGGTCGCCTCCTCGAGCGTGATCTCGGACGCGCCGAGCGGCAGCGACATCACCTCGGCCAGGTCGGTCTTCACCCCGTAGGTGCGCGCGAGGTGCTCCACGTACTTGATCCCGAGCAACGCCCGGAAGTCCTGGTGGTGGTACAGCACCACCGGGGCGTACAGGTCGCCGCTCGACTCGTACGCGAGCTGGCGCCGGGTCATCGCGGCCTGCACGCTCTCGATCGTCCCGAGGGTGATCCGGCCGTCGATCCACATCTCCTCGACCGGGGCGAGCCGGCCCGACGGGCGGGACGGCTGCGGCTCGGGGTCGGGGGCCTCGGTCGGGGTCTTGCCGCCCTTCCCCCCTTTGCCGCCCTTGCCCTTGCCGGCCTTCGCGGGCTCGGGCTTCTGCAGGGCGGAGAACGGCGAGGGC
>JBEBJC010000954.1:0-3468 GCA_040080105.1 Myxococcota bacterium | reverse complement strand
CCCCACCCGGTGGACCCCCACCGGACCGCGGTGGTGTGGGTCTCGCCCACCCGGAGTGCGACCAGGCCGCGATCGTCGAGCCACCGGATCCGGGTCGCGCCGTCGGCGAGCTCGGGCCACCCGCCGCGGACGGCGAGCAGCTCGGACAGCGCCCCGCCGAACGGATCCTCCGCGCCGAACACCATGTCCCCGCGGTTGTCGGGCTCGGTCGCCCCGCGCAGCCCGGCCTCGGTGCCGTAGGTGATCGACGGAGTGCCGCGCGCGGTCACGGTGAGCGCGAGCATCGACAGCGCCGCCGCGTCGTTCGGGCACGCCGAGCGGACCCGGGGCAGGTCGTGGTTGTCGGCGAGCGGGATCGGGCGCGCGCCGTACTCGGTGAGCAGCGCCGCCGCGAGGCGCCCGGCGGGGGCGCCCGCGCACACCGCGTCGCGCATCGCGAAGTACAGCGGGAAGTCGAACACCGCGTCGAGCCGATCGGCGGTGACCCGCGCCTGCAGGTGGGCCGGGTCGCCGTCGAACACCTCGCCCACGAGCTCGAACCCGGGACGGTGGGCGCGCAGCTCGTCGCCGAGGCGGGCGAGGAACCCCTCGGGGAGGTGTCGCACCGCGTCGACCCGGAACCCGTCGGGGTCCACCGCGTCGACGAGCCGCACCGACGCGTCGCGCAGGTACCGGTACACCTCCTCGTTCTCCTGGGCCAGGTCGGGCAGGCCGTGGACGTCGTGGGTCACGACCTGCTCCGGGTCGTCCCAGTCGCGCACGTCGCCCCGGTGGTGGAACCACTCGGGGTGTCGCCGCACCAGCTCCGCGTCGGGCCCGACGTGGTTGTACACCACGTCGAGGTACAGCTTCATCCCCCGGCGGTGCAGCGCGCGGGACAGGTCCGCCAGCTCGTCGAGCGTGCCGAACCGCGGGTCGACCTCGTCGAGCGCCTCGACCCAGTAGCCGTGGTACGCCCCCCACTCGCCGTGTTTCCCGTGGCGCGCGCGCGACACCGGCGACAGCCACACCGCGCCGACGCCGAGCCGCCACAGGTCGTCGACGTGGGCGGAGACCCCGGCCAGGTCTCCGCCGTGCCACCCTTGGGGATCGGCGCGGTCCACCGGCCCGCCGGCGTCGGCCGTCCCGTCGGCGAACCGGTCGACCAACACGAAGTACAGCGCGTCCGAGCCCGGCTTCGCCGGGGTGAGCCACCACGGGGCGAGCGCGAAGATCGCGGTGGCCGCGAGCACCAGCGCGGCCGCGGCCCACGGGAACCGCCCGCGGCGACGCTCGGGCGCGGGGCGCCGGGGCGGGCGGTCCCCGAGCGCCGACGGGTCCAGCCCGCGCGCGCGGAGCTCGGCCACCGCGCGGTCGTACGCCGCCGCCGGATCGGCCCCGACCCGGGCGACCGCGACCCACACCTCGGCGGGCGCTCCGGGAGCCGCCGCGCGCCACCGCTCGATCCACCGCGCCCCCGACTCCATCCGACGCCTCCGGACGACGCTGTCACCCTGTCACGCGCGACCGGAGCGCTCATACCTCCGGGTCTTCGTGTTCGCGCAACACCTCCTCCACCTCGCCGCCGCCGAGGCGATCGATCGCCACCGCCAGCGCCCACGCGGTGCACGAGTACCCGGGCGCGCGCTGCGCGAGCAGTGCTTCGAACGCGGGCAGCAGGTCGGCCCGCACTTCGGGGTCGCGGGTCGCCCGCTCGGCCCCCGCGGCGATCGCCGCCTCCGCTGCCCAGTCCTCGCGCGTCCCGAGCATCGACCACACCAGGTCGCGGTGGGCGGTCCCGCTCCACCCCGGCTGACCGGCCGCCACGAACGCGGCGGCGTGCAGCAGCCGGTGGGCCCAGCCCCACGATCGGATCCACTCGGGCCCAGCGCCGGGGTGCAGCGCGGCGCGGAGCAGCGCCTCGGACCCTTCGGCGTCGAGCGTCAGGCCGTGCTGACGCGCGATCGTCGGCCCCGCATCGATCCAGTCGGTCGAGCGAAACGCGCGGGCCGCGAGCTTCGCGAGCACGGTCGCCGGGCGCGGATCGGACGGCGGGGGCAGCGCCGGCCGCGCGTCGGTGCCCTCCCACGCCCACAGCCGCCACCGCGGGGTCCCGAACGGCGCGCGTGGGTCCGGGCTCTGAACCTGGCTCACCGTGAGCGACAGCCCGCCGCCGTGGGCCTCGAGCGCCCGCCGGAGCGCGAACTGGCTCGACGGCGACTCGAGCGCGGTCACCGCCATCGACAGCTTGCCCGCGAGGTGCTCGGGCCGCAGCTGGGCGAGGTTGTGGATCGTGGCTTCACTCGGAGGGGGCAGGCGGCCGACCCACGGCGTGGCGGACCCCACCAGCCACGCCGCGCGCCGGTTGTCGGGGTTGGCGCTCGCGTAACGGGCGAGCGCGCGCCGGTGGTCGAGGGACGGGGACAGCAGCCAGTCCACGTACATCGCGGACGGGGCGGCCCATGGGTGGCCGGGCTGCAGCGCGAGGGCCTCCGCGTACTTCGCCCGGGCCTCCGCGTGCTCGCCGCGATCGAGCAGGTTGTCGGCCCAGTCGAGGCGCGCCGACACGTCGGACGGGTCGTGCACCAGCGCCAGGGTCCACGCCGCGACCGCGTCGTCCCACCGATCGAGCGCCTTCGCCGCGTTGGCGAGGGCGATCGCGGCCTTCCACGACGGGAACCGGTCGTACGCGGCCCGGGCCAGCGCGTGTGCCTGGTCGCGGTACCCCGCCCGGCGCGCCAACATCGACGCGATCGACCACGGCGCGATCTCGATCCGCATCAGGCGCGACGTCGACATCGCGGCGCGGTCCGGGTCGAGCCGGTCGACCCACCCGACCGCCCACCGCAGGTACGGGGCGTCGGGGCGGGCAGCGGCGACCTGGCACAGCAGGTCGAGGCCGGCGTTCGCGTCGTGTGCGGCGAGCAGGCGGGCGCGCACCGCCACCGCGCCGTACCACATGCCCGAGGACAACGGGAACAACTCGAGCGCCGGGTGCACCCCGCCGACCCGCGCGACGAGCTGGTCGAGCAGCGCGAGCAGGTCCGGGCGCTCCGGATCGCTCGCGAGCGCGCTCGCCACGTGGTGGGCGGCGTGGGGGAAGTCGCCCTCCGCCATCGCGGCGAGCGCCACGGCGGTGTCCATCTCGGGGGTCGACGCCTCGTCGTGATCACATTCGGCCATCGCGCCCGGTAACCGGGTCGCCCGCCCGCGCCGAGGTCGTCGAACTACCCGCGTCCGACCTGGGCAGCGGCGTCCATCGCCGCGTGCAGGTCGATGTCGATCCACCCGCGGAGCTTCTCGCCCCGCGCCATCGCGGCCTCGGCGTCGGCGACCTGGCCCGCCCCGGCGAGCGCGACCGCGCGGTGGACCTCGACCACCCCGCGCACCTCGTCGTCGGCGGCGTCGCGCTCGAGCGCTGCCCGGGCGAGGTCGAACGCGGTGAGCGACTCGGCCCACCGGTGGTGGGCGCACAACGTGGTCGCGTGG
>JBEBJC010000953.1:0-3475 GCA_040080105.1 Myxococcota bacterium | reverse complement strand
CACCAAGCTCGCCGCCGGCACCGGTGGCGCCCTGCCCGCCGCGCCCCCGACCGCGGTGATCCGGACCGCTCCGGCCGCCGACGAGAGCTGGCTCGCCGCGATGTCCGACGTGGGCAGCTCGATCGCGAGCTACGTGTCGGGCACGCCGGCGGCCGCGCCGTCGCTGGTGAACCCGGACGGCCCGAGCTTGTCCGCGGTGCTCGCCCCGTCCACCACGACCCCGTCTGCCGCGCGCGCAGGCGCCGTCCGCCCGGGCACCCCGGCCGCGGCGTACGTCGCCACGACGGCCGCCCCGTCCGCTCCGAGCCCGACGTTCCGCATCTCCCCGCCGCCTCCCGGGCCGGTGAACCAGGTGTGCCCCGACGAGTTGTGCGGCGACGTGATGCTGCTCGACTGGCTCGACGTGGAGACGAAGGACGTGGACCTGCTCGCAGGCACCGAAGACGACTGGCTCACCGTGCCGGCGATCGCGTCGGCCCAGCCCACCGCGATGGTGGAGGAGCAGCCGCTGTTCGTGGAGCTCGCGGTCAACGAGACCCTGCGGACCCACACCCTGCGGATCCGGGTCGACGCCCAGGACGTGCCGATCGAGGTCGACGGCCAGGCGGTCGGCATCGCGCCGCTCACCGCGACGGTGTCACCCGGGGCGCACATCGTGAACCTGTACGCCGGGTACCAGCCCACCGGCTTCATGCTGAACGTGGTGTCGAACCCGTCCGAGTGGTGCTTCGAGTCGCGCGGCCGCTCGTTCAAGAACGTGCCCTGCCCCTGAGGTGGCTGATCACCGGCTCGGAGGGGTTGGTCGGCCGGGGGTTGACCGCCGCGCTCCGCTCCCGCGGCCACCAGGTCGACCCGTTCGACCTGGTGCGCGGGGAAGACGTGCGCGACCTCGACCAGGTCCGCGCCGCGGTGGGCCCGGTCGACGGGGTGGTGCACCTCGCCGCGGTGTCGCGGGTCGCGTGGGGCGAGCGCGACCCCGAGGGGTGTGTGTCCACCAACGTCGACGGCACCCGCAACGTGCTCGAGGCGGCGCGGCAGGCGAAGAACCGACCGCTGGTGCTGTTCGCTTCGTCGCGCGAGGTGTACGGCGAGCCGCGGTCGCTGCCGGTCGGCGAGGACGCGCCGCTCGCGCCCCTCAACGTGTACGCCCGCACCAAGGTCGACGGGGAGGCGCTGGTCGGGGCGTCGCGCGCCGCGGGGCTGCGCGCCGGCGTCGTCCGGCTGTCGAACGTGTACGGCGACACCGTGGACCACGCCGATCGGGTCGTGCCGGCGTTCGTCCGGGCGGCGGTGCGCGGCGAGGGCCTCCGGGTCGAGGGCTCGGGGCACACCTTCGACTTCACCCACCTCGACGACGTGGTGCGCGGGCTGGTGCTGCTGCTCGGGCTCACCCACGTGGGGGCCCCCCTGCCGCCGGTCCACCTGGTGAGCGGGCGCGGCACCACCCTGGGCGAGCTCGCCGCGCTCGCGATCGCGGCGGGGGGCGGCGGCGAGGCGCACGAGGCGCCCCCGCGCACCTACGACGTGGCCCGGTTCGTCGGTGACCCGTCGCGCGCCCGCGAGCGCCTCGGCTGGACCACGTCGACCCCGCTCGAGCAAGGCCTCGCGCGCCTCGCCGACGCGTTTCGCCGCGAGGTCGCGCCTCAGCCGAGCTGAGCCGCCTTGCCGAACACGTGCGCGAGCAACGCCGCGCGGACCCACATCCCGTTGCGGATCTGGCGCCAGATCAAGAACCCCGGGTGGCTGGCCCAGTCGTCGGGGAGCTCGTTGACCCGCGGCAGCGGGTGCAGGATCAGGCAGCGGTCGGGCACCCGGTCGCGCAGGTCGGGCCGGAGCACGAACGCGTCGTCGGTGCCGAGCGGGGCGGCCCCGTCGTCCCACTCCTGCTGCAGCCGGGTCACGTACAGGGCGTCGGGCGCGGTCGCGAGCCCGGACTCGAGCGAGTCGTGGAACGTCGGGGTGATGCCTGCTTCGGACAGCAGCTGCACGAACGCCGGCTCGGGTGGGTGAGACGGGTGGCACGCGATGTCGATCGCCACCCGGTCGTACCGGGTGAGCAGCAAGGCCAGCGACCGCGCCGCCCGGTTCCGCCCGATGTCCCCGATCAGCAGCACCCGCTTGCCGTCGACCCCGCGCCACTCGCGGTGCAGGGTGTACAGGTCGAGCAGCGCCTGGCTCGGGTGCTCACTCCGGCCGCTGCCGGCCGAGATCACCGGCATCGGGCGATCCGAGGTCGCCGACGCCCACGCGGCGCGCGCGGCGAAGGTCTCGTCGGGGTGGCGGCACACGAGCAGGTCGTAGAAGCAGGCCAGGGTGCGGACCGCGTCCTCGACCGTCTCGCCCTTCGCGAACGAGGTGGCGCGCATGTCGGACAACACGCGCGCGGTGGCCCCGAGCTTCTCCGCCGCCGCGACGAACGACTCACACGTGCGGGTCGACGGCTGGGCGAACAGGTTCACCACCCGCACGCCGGCGAGCAAGCTGCGGAGCTGGCGTCGTCCGCCCTCGGTCTTCTCGAGCAGGCGGATCCGGTCGGTGGTGGCGAACAGCGCGTCGAGGTCGGCCCGATCGAACTGGTACGAGGTGAGCACGTAGTGCGGGTGCCCATCGCGGAACAGCAGCTCGCGCAGCGTGCCCGAGGTCGCGGGCGAGGGCGTGATGGCCGGCACCGAGACCGACCCGAGGAACGCGTCGAACGACAGGTCCATGGGCGGTGGTTAGTCGACCGCCGATGCCGAAGCAACCCGCCGAGGTGGAGTTCCCGGAGTCGTTCGGGTACGACCGGTGCTTGCGCGTGGAGACCGTCGCCGGGGTCGCGTACGAGCTCGTGATGTTGCGCGACTTCGAGGCGACCGTCACCGAGCTGTGTGATCGGGTGATCGCCGGGGCCGATCGCCGGTGGTTCGAGGAGCTGTGCCCGATGTTCGGGGTGATCTGGCCGGCGGCGCGCGCGCTGGCCGACACGGTCGCGCGGGACCGTCCGGCGGGGCTGAAGGTGCTCGAGCTCGGCTGTGGCCTCGGGCTGCCGAGCCTGGTGGCGGCCCGGTGTGGGGCGCAGGTGATCGCGACCGACCAGCACCCCCACGCGCGGGGGTTCTTGCTGGAGAACCAGCGTCGGAACGGGGTCGAGGTCCAGTTCGAGGCGCTCGACTGGCGCGGCCCCGCGCCGCCCGGGGTGGTCGAGCGGGGGTTCGATCGGGTGCTCGCGAGCGACGTGGCGTACGCGGCCGACATGCCGGAGAAGGTCGCCGCCGCGTTCGACCGGTTCCTGGCGCCGACGGGCCGCGGCTGGCTGACCGATCCGGGGCGCCCGTGGCTCGACCGGTTCGCCGACGAGGCCCGCGCGCGCGGGATGACGGTCGAGGTGGACGTGCGCGGCGACACCCGAGCGGACGAGGTGTTCGTGCTGACCCTGGCCCGCTAGGAGCCGTGACGTGTAGCCGCGCAGCGGCTGCACGCCCGGGCTCCTCCCCTG
>JBEBJC010000952.1:0-3476 GCA_040080105.1 Myxococcota bacterium | reverse complement strand
GACGGCACCGAGGAGCGCGTCGCCGGCGACCAGCTCCGACCGGGCGACGTGGTGGTGGTGTCGGCCGGCGAGGTGATCCCGAGCGACGGCGAGGTGGTCGAGGGCGCCGCCACCGTGGACGAGTCCGCGATCACCGGCGAGTCGGCGCCGGTGGTCCGCGAGGCCGGCACCGACCGGTCCGGCGTGACCGGCGGGACCCGCCTGCTGTCCGACCGGATCGTGGTCCGGATCGACGCCGCCCCCGGCGACACGTTCATCGACCGGATGATCCGCCTGGTGGAGGGCGCCGAGCGCCAGCGCACCCCGAACGAGATCGCCCTGTCGGTGCTGCTGGCGTCGCTGACCCTGGTGTTCTTGCTGGTGGTGGTGACGCTGCCGCCGATCGCCGGGTTCCTCGACCTGCCGATCGACCGGGTCACCCTGCTCGCGCTGTTCGTGTGCCTGATCCCCACCACCATCGGGGCCCTGCTCCCGGCGATCGGCATCGCCGGCATGGACCGGGCGCTGCGGGCGAACGTGGTGGCGAAGTCGGGCCGCGCGGTCGAGGTGTGCGGCGACGTGGACGTCCTGCTGCTGGACAAGACCGGGACGATCACCGTCGGCGCGCGCCAGGCGACCCGGTTCGTCGCGATGCCGGGGGTCCCGGAGGGCGAGCTCCGGCGGGTGGCCGCGCTCGCCTCGACCCGAGACCCGACGCCGGAGGGCCGCTCGATCGTCGAGCTGGCGCGCCGGCTCGGCGCCGACGTGTCGGACAGCCCCGCGGGCGAGTTCGTCGCGTTCTCCGCGAACACCCGGATGTCGGGCGTCGATCTGCCGGACGGGCGGCGGCTCCGCAAGGGTGCCGCGAGCCAGGTCGTGGGCTGGGTCCGCGCGAGCGGCGGCGAGGTGCCACACACCCTGCAGAAGGTGGTGGACGAGATCGCCCGCGCCGGCGGCACGCCGCTCGCGGTGTCCGACGACGCCCGGATCGTGGGGGTGGTCGCGCTGTCGGACGTGCTCAAGCCCGGGATCAAGGAGCGGTTCGGCCGCCTCCGCGCGCTCGGACTCGAGACGGTGATGATCACCGGCGACAACCCGCTGACCGCCGCCGCGATCGCCGCCGAGGCCGGAGTGGACGGGTTCCTCGCCGAGGCGACCCCCGAAGACAAGCTGGCGCGGATCCGGTCGGAGCAGGCCGCAGGCAAGCTCGTGGCGATGATGGGGGACGGGACCAACGACGCCCCGGCGCTGGCCCAGGCCGACGTGGGGCTCGCGATGAACGCCGGCACCCAGCCTGCGAAGGAGGCGGCCAACCTGATCGACCTCGACTCCGACCCGACCAAGCTGCTCGAGGTGGTCGAGATCGGCAAGCAGCTGCTGCTGACCCGCGGGGCGCTGACCACGTTCAGCATCGCGAACGACGTGGCGAAGTACTTCGCGATCTTGCCCGCGCTGCTCGTCACCGCGCCGAGCCTGCGGGGCCTCGAGGTCCTCGACGTGATGGACCTGACCACCGCGCGCAGCGCGATCTTGTCGGCGGTGATCTTCAACGCGCTGGTGATCCCGGCGCTGGTCCCGCTGGCGCTGCGCGGGGTCCGGCTCCAGGCGTCGAGCGCGGGTCAGCTCCTGCTGCGGAACCTGTTGCTGTACGGCGTGGGCGGGGTCATCGCCCCGTTCGTCGGGATCAAGCTCATCGACGTCGTGCTCACCCTCGTCGGGCTCGCGTGAGGTGTCCATGAACACGGTGGTCCAATCGGTGCGGTTCGGGGTGGTGTGGATCGGGCTGGCCGGCCTCGGGTGGCCCGTCGCCACCGCGCTCGTCGGCGGCGCGCTGTTCCCGTGGCAGGCCACCGGCAGCGTGGTGACGCGGGAGGGGGTCGCGGTGGGCTCCGACCTGGTGGCGCAGCCGTTCGTCTCACACCGGTACCTGATCGGCCGCCCCTCGACCTGCGGGCACGATCCGTTCGCGCTCGCGGGCAGCAACCAGGCGGCCAGCAACCCCGACCTGCGCGCCCGGGTCGCGCGCGACGCAGCGGCGATCGCAGCGCGCGAGGGGGTGCTCCCGGAGCAGCTCCCGGTCGAGCTCGTCGCGGCCTCCGGCTCGTGTGTGGACCCCGACCTGACCCTGCCGGCGGCCGAGCTGCAGCTGGCCCGGATCGGCCGGGTCCGGGGCCTGCCGGAGGAGCGACTCCGGCAGCTGCTCGAAGGCCAGCGGCGGGGGGGCACGCTGGGGCCGGCGCGGGTGAACGTGCTCGCGTTCAACCTGGCCCTCGACGACCTCCAGCCGTGACCGACGGGCGGCCCGACCCCGACCGGCTGCTCGCCGCGGTCAACCGCGGGCGGGCCCGCCACCGCGGGCGGCTGAAGGTGTTCCTCGGCGCCTCGGCCGGCGTGGGCAAGACCTACTCGATGCTGTCGGCGGCGCACGAGGCGAGCCGGGCGGGCCAGGAGGTGGTCGCGGCGGTGGTCGAGACCCACGGGCGGGCCGAGACGCTGGCGCAGCTCGACGGGATCGAGGTGCTCCCGCGGCGGCGGGTCGACGGCTACGTCGACGGCGAGCTCGACCTCGACGCGACCCTGGCGAGGCGCGCCGACGTGTCGATCGTCGACGAGCTCGCGCACACCAACGCCCCGGGCAGCCGCCACCCGAAGCGGTGGCAAGACGTGCTGGAGCTGGTCGACGCCGGGCTCGAGGTGTGGACCGCGGTGAACGTGCAGCACCTCGAGAGCGTCAACGACGTGGTCGCGCGGCTCACCGGGGTGGTGGTCAAGGAGACGGTCCCCGACCACGTGCTGGACCACGCCGACGAGGTGGAGGTGGTGGATTTGCCGCCGAGTGAGCTGATCGAGCGGCTGGAGGCCGGAAAGGTGTACGGCCACGGGCAAGCGCAGCGCGCGTTGAAGGCGTTCTTCCGCGAAGGGAACCTGCTCGCGCTGCGCCAGATCGCGCTTCGGCGAGCGGCCGAGCGGGTCGGGGCGCAGCTCGACGACTGGCGCGACGCCGAGGCGATGCCCGAGGTGTGGTCGGGCGGGGAGCGCCTGCTGGTGGCGGTCGGTCCGAGCCCGCTGTCGGGCCAGCTGGTGCGGGTCGCCGCGCGGCTCGCGCGCCAGCTCGACGCGGGGTGGCACGCGGTCACCGTCCGTCCGCCCGCCCGCGACGACGCGTCGACCCGACGCGCGCTGGAGCAGCTGTCCCTCGCCGAGAGCCTCGGCGCGTCGACCGCGGTGCTGACGAGCGACGACGTCGCCGCCGAGCTCGTCACCTACGCGCGCCGGGTGAACGCCACCACGCTGGTGCTCGGCGCGTCCGCCCCCCGCTGGCTCGAGCGGAGCCTGGTCGATCGGGTGACCCGGCTCGCGCGCGACATTCACGTACACGTCGTCCCCGCGCCGCACGCCACCCGCTCGACCCCGCCGGACCGCGAGGTGAGCTGGCCAGAGCGGGTAGCGCCGCGTGAGCTGGTGCTCGGCGTCGGCGGGGTCGAGCGGGTGGCGTG
>JBEBJC010000074.1:0-15478 GCA_040080105.1 Myxococcota bacterium | reverse complement strand
CCTCGGGCGGGAACCCGCGCAGCAGCTCGCCGAACCCGTCGCCCGCCAGCAACACCACCCGCGCCCGGTGGGACGACGCGGCGCCGAACCGCTCGCCGAGCGCGTCGGTCAGCGCGCACGCCACCCGGTCTCCCTGCAGCCGCAGGCGCCGGGCGAGCTCGTTCACCGAGCCGCCGCCGTCCAACCGCGCCGCCAGCCGCTCGCCGGTGGCCTCGGGGCGCCACATCACCCGCGCCGCGCCCGACAGCGGCGCGAGCTCGGCCGGGTGGGTCGGTGTGTACCGCAGCACCGCCGCGACCGTGAACCCACCTTCGTCCCAGGTCGCCTCGGCCCGGAACGCACACGGCGCCTCGGTCCACCCGGGCGGCAACGACTCCGCCCACGGCCCTGGCGCAGCGCCCCACCCGTCCGGCGCGACCTGGAGGGCGAACAGCTCCCCGGCGTCGTCGGTCACCGTCCACCGCGCGCCCTCGGCGACCGTCCGCACCGCGGCGAAGCACCCCGCGAGCGCGCCGGCGCCCGAGACCGAGCAGTGGGCGGTCCGGCGTCGCCAGGTGCCGGTGAACAGCCAGCGGTTCAGCCCGTCCCACGGGGGGGTGGGCAGCGGCGCGCCGAGCGCGCGCGGGAGCTCGACCGTGAACAACGCTTCGTACAGCACCGGGTGTACCTCCGCTCTCCCTGTGGGTAGGCCAGCGGACGGGCGCAGTCGATGCACCAGGGTGCACGATGGTGCACAATGGGTCGATCCGAGTGCATTGGAGGTCCGATGTTCGCCGAGGTGCCCTCGCCGTGGGTCGCGGGGGCGAGCCCGCTGCCCGCCGCCACCGTCGCCGAGTGGGTGCGCACCTCGCACCGCGACGGCTCGACCCGGCTGTCGGCGGTGCGCGAGGCGCTCGAGCGCCTGCGCCCGCTCGGGTTCACCAGCTGCGCCCTGGTCGCGGGCCCGTGGCTGTCCGCCGCCGCCACCGTCCCCGGGGTGGGGAAGCTCGACCTGTCCGGCCGTCGGGCGGAGGTCGCGGGAGACCTCGACCGGGACTGGCTCGCCGCCACCGTCGACGCGTTCCTGGCCGACCCCGCTCGGGCCCGCCCGCCCGAGTCGGTGCGGGCCTACCGGGTGGCCGGGCCCGCGCCCGCGGTGCTGGTCGACCTCGCGGTGGGCGGCCGTCGCCCCGGGCTCGCGGTGTTCGTGGCCGCGCCCGGCGCCGACCTCGCGGTGGACGGGTTGCTCACCGAGGCCTCCACCTGGTGGGTGTTCCTGGGCATCGCCGGCCTGCTGCGCGCCGACGGGTACTGGACCCACTGGAACCAGGTCGTCGAGCTGCTGCTGACCCGCGGGTTCGCGTCCGACGAGGCGGCCGACCGACCGGTGAACGCGCAGGAGGTCACCCTGCGGGTCGGCGAGTTCGCCCGCCGGTGGGCGGCGTCGGCCGCGCTCGCGTTCGAGGTCGCCACCGTCGGGGTGTTCGTGCCCGACCCCGACGACGAGTACGTGTGGGCGCTCGGCGCGAGCGGCACCGAGCGGTACGCGTACGACGCCGGGCTCGTGCTGCACAAGCCGCCGGTCGCCGGGGTGGGCTACGGGCTGACCGCGGCGTGGGCGTGCGCGCCCGCGGTCGATCCCCACGGCCGCCCGGTGGTGGTGCGCGACCTGGCCGACCGCGACGCGCTGCGCGAGCGGTACCGCGACCTCGGGTTCGACGACGAGGCGCTCGCCGCCCCGACCGAGCGCGGCCCGTTCCTCGGCGAGCGGTTCACCGAGCCCGGGTGGGTCGACGCGACCCGCCGCGGCCCGTGGGTGTTCACCGCCCAGCGCCTGCCGCGCAGCCTGTCCCCGTCCGGCCGGAACCTGGTGGTGCGGTTCTGCGGGCGCACCACCGAGCCCGAGTGGTCGACCGACGCCGAGCTCGTCCGCTCGAGCCACGACCGGCGCTCGCGCGTCGCCGCCGCCGCGCTGCGGATCGCGGCCGACGTGGTCCGCGGGTTCGAGGAGGGCCTCGCGACCTGGCGGGCGGGCGCGCGCGACGAGGTGACGAGCGAGCTCGCCGGCGCCCGACGGCTCGACGCGGTGTGCCGGCTGGTCGCCCAGTGGTGCTCCGCCCGCGCGGTCACCGTGTGGGACCTCGACGAGCGGACGTTGACCCTCGCCGCGTGGTCCCGGCCGGCCGCCCCGCCCGCGCTGGCGCTCGACACCGCCGACCGGCTCGACGCGCGCGAGCTGCGCCTGCTGCAGGCCCCGAGCTGGCCCCGTCGACACGAGATCGGCTCGGACGGGTTCCTCGCGTGGTCCCCGCTCGAAGACGCGCTCGGAGGACCGGCCGAGAACGTGGGCACCGCGCCGGTGGTCCGCGGCGGGCGCACCGTGGGCCTGGTGCGGATCGACGGCGCGATGTCGCTGTTCGCCGGCGCGGTGGACCGCACCTCGCGCCAGTCCGCGCTGCACCGGCACCGCCCGACCGCCACCCCCGCGCACGTGCGCCCGGTGGTCGAGGAGGTCGCGCGGCTGCTCGCGGTGTCCCGGCCGGAGCCCGCGCCGGTGGCGGGCGGGCCGTGGGCCACGTTCGTCGACCAGGTCGAGCGGGGCGCGCTCGCCCCGGCGGAGGCGCGCGCCCGGCTCGCGGCGCTGCACGCGCGCGCGCCGTCCCGGGGGGAGGCGGCGGCGGCGATCGGGGTCCACCGCAACACGTTCCGGCGGTGGGCGACCCGCCTCGCCCGCGCGCTCGGGCCCGACGCGGTCCCGTGGTGAGGGTCGGCGAGGTCACTCGCGGGACGCCTCAGGGGGCGTCACCGCGCTCGACACCCACCGCTGCGCCACTCACTCGGCGGCGACGCCGGCCGAGCCTCAGTTCGCCAGGCACCCGATCAGCGCGTCGACCTCCTCCGCGGTGAGCGAAGGATTGGGCAGGTCGCAGCTGTACAGGTCGAACGGGTCAATCCCGTCGTCCACCCCGGGGTTGACCTGATCCTCGAACCAGGTGACCACGTCCTGGTACGCGTACTGGCCGGAGAGGTACGACAGGAACTGGGCGCCGAAGTGGGAGCGGATCGGGACCTCCCCCAGCGCTCCGCCGCTCATGCCCCAGGACTCGGCCGTGGCGACCGCGAGGTCGGCCGAGTTCACCCCACCTGCGCAGTCCGTCTCCAGCACCGCGAGCGTCGCCGCGGTGATCCCGTACCGGCGAGCGTCGGAGGACAGCTGGGCGGCGAGCAGCCAGAACGGCAGCTCCTCCGGGGCGGCGTTGGCGCGGAGCAGCTCCTGGCCAACGCCGTGTTCGGTGAGGCTCGCAGCGCCCTCGAACGCGATGCCCGTGGGGTTGATGGCTGCGCCGAACCCGTAGGCGTGCAGGGCCTCGTGGGTGAGGATGACGTACAGCAGGGGCGCACTCCACGGCTGACCCAGCCCGACGTTGATTCCACCGGTGGCTCCGCTGGTGACGATACCGAAGCCTGCGTCCACGGTCACGGTCGCGGGCAGCGCCGCGTCGATGTCGTGCACCCGCCCGGTCCCGCTGTAGCGCTCTACGAGCCCGGCGCGGACTTCGGTCCAGATCTCCGCCACCAGGGCCTCGTCGTCCGGGTCGACGGTGTACCCACCACCGACCACCGGCACGGCGTCGATCGCGGCCTGCAGCGCATCCGCGGCGGAGCTATCGCCGGTCTCGGCGGTCAGCGCGGCCTTGGTGGACTCCACGAGCGCGCCGAACGCCGACTCGCCCAGCACTGCCGCCTGCACCGCCGACCGCGCGTCGGGAGGGAGCGCAACGTCGTCGAACAGCACGTCCAGGGCGTCGATCATCGCGAGCTGGTAGTCGGCGGTGAGCAGCGCGCCTTCGGACTGGAGCGCGCCCTCGAACCCTGCGCGCCAGGCGAGCGGATCGGTGGCCAGGCGCTGGTCCGCGGTGAACGAGTCGATCACCCGCTCCTGCTCGTCCGGGGTGTAGGGGTAACAGGCGTCGGCGGCCTCGGGCAGCGCCTCGAGCCGCTCGAGCCACCAGGACCACAGCAGGGCCAGCATCCGTCCCTGGTCGGGGTCGTCGGGAAAGTAGTCTTCGATCGCCCCGAACAGGTAGGCGGTGAACCCGGTGGCCACCGCGACGTTGTTCGCCGAGACGTAGCGGAGCTCGGCGCCGAGCAACATCGCGTTCTGCGCGCGGAGCAGCTCCTCGGGGTCCGGCAGCGCGCCGAGGTACACGTGCACCGCGACGGGCTCGGTTCCCCACAGGCCCATCAGCCCCGGGACCCGCAAATCGTCGCCGCCGTAGCCCCATCCGCCGGTGGACCCGGTCGCAACACTGCGAGCGACGAACCTCGCCTGCTCCGCCACCGCCCGGTCCGAGTCGGACAAGGTACCGCCGGTGACCAGTCCGTCGAGCTCGTCGACCAGGGATCGCGCGTAGGCCTGCAGCGCGTCGAGCGTCACCTCGTCCGGGAGCGGCGGGTCGATCGGCGGCCCGCCGGCGTCCCAGTCCGCGCCGAGCACGCCGTTCCAGACCATCGCGCTGCGCCCTGCGCCGGTGTGGACGAGGTACAGCCGCCGGACCGCCGAGGCGAGCGCCGGATCCAGGTCCACGAGGGTCGGACCGCCCAGGAGGGCAGCTGCGTACGCCTCCACGTTCGCGGCGATGGCCCCTTGGTCGGCGAGCACCACCGCCTCTTTGGCCGCCAGCCCGGCTGCGTCCCACTCGGCGCGGTACACGGCCAACGTCGCCTCGGCGTGGGCCTCGATGGCTGCGCGCAGCGCCGGGTCGAGGTCGGCCCACAGTGTGCCGGCCGGGATCGGCCCGAGCAGGGTCGCGAGATCCTCCAGCGGTGGCTCGGTGTCGGTGTCGGTGTCGGCGTCGGTGTCGGCGTCGGCGTCGGTGTCCGCGTCGGCGTCCGTGTCGGTGTCGGTGTCGATGTCCGTGTCGGTGTCCGTGTCGGCCTCGTCCCCGGTCGGCTTCGGTTCGCCTGCGGTGCACGCTCCGACCAGCGCGATGCACACCATCCCGAGACAGCTGCCCATTCGCCAATTCGTCATCGGTTCCCCCAGGGTCACGGCCCCGCGTGCCCACTGCACTGGACCCCGTCCGGCGCCCGGCGACCACGCGCTGTGAACGTCTGTGAACCGCTGCGGACGAGTTCGGACGCCGTCCGGTGGTGAACGGGTGGTCGAGCGGGGCCCGGCGGCGTACCTGGGCGGATGCACGACGCCCCGCTCACGTTCGCGCCCGACCCGTCCGGCGCCGTCCCCACCGGCTCCACCCTGCTCCGCGCGGCGATGGCCGACGCGTGCGCCACGTTCCCCGACGTGTTCGGCGACCTCGACCTCGGCCCGCCGGCCCGGTTCAAGCGCACCCTCGCCGATCGGATCGTCCGGTTCGAGGCGCGTCGCGCGGCCTCACCCCGGCGGGTGGAGGTCGCGCGCGGGCTGGCGGCGTACGTCCCGGACCGCACGCTGCTGCGCGGCGAGCCGTTGGCGGCGGCGATGAGCCGGGCGGCGGCCGCGCCCGAGCCGGTCGGAGCGGCGCGACCCGGCGCCGGCGCCGCGGGGTGGACCCCCACGGTCGACCACGGCGGGCGGCGGTGGGTCGGACCGGAGTTCGCCACCCTCGCCGACGCGCTGCTCGCCGACCACGAGCTCACCGAGCCCGCCGCCCGCGCGCTCCGGTGGGCGGCGCGCGACCGGATCGACCTGACGGGCGAGCGGTTCGTGCTCCTCGGCGCCGGCGCCGAGCTCGCCCCGACCCGGTACCTGCTCGAGGCCGGCGCGCGGGTGGTCGGGATCGACCCGCGTCCCCCTTCGGTCGGGCCGACCGCGGGGGAGTGGGTCCCGGTGTGCGCGGATCTGTTGGCCGACCCGGCGGCGGCGTGTGCGGCGGTCGCGGCCGAGGCGGCCCACGGCCCGGTGCACCTCGGGTTGTACGCGTACGCGCCCGGCGGTGGGCGGGAGCTGCTGCTCACCACGGTGATGAACGCGATCGCCGCCGCGTTGCCGCCCGACCGGGTCCGGTCGGTGTCGATGTGGGTGTCGCCCACCACCCCGGGGGAGGCCCTGCCCGAGGACCAGCGCGGGCGGCAGCTCCGGCGCGACGCCGCCCCGAGGTGGCAGCGCGCGCTGGCGCGGGCGCGGGTGCTGCGCGAGCCGGCGCACCACCTGGAGGGAGACGTGGCGATCGCCCGGTCGATCGTGCCGTTGCAGGGCCCCACGTACCTCGCGGCCCAGTACCTCGGGAAGATGACCCCGGCCGAGGTGTGGGCGGTCGATCGGCACCCTGCGCGGGTCTCCGCGAACGTGGCCGGGATCACCGCGACCCGCTCGCTGTCCCACCCGCTGTTCGAGGCCGGGTTCCTCGCCGCCCCCACGTTCGGGATCCGGGTGTTCACCCCGGAGCTCACCCGGGTGCTCGCGACCCTGCTGATGGTGCACGACCTGTTCGCGCCGTCCGCCCCGTCGGCCGATCCGACGGGCGGACCCGCGGCGCAGGCCCGCCGAGTCGGGGCGCAGTCGGTGCACGGCGGCGTCCGCTCGATCCCGTTCGAGCTCGATCCCACGATCCGGGTCGCGGCCGCCCTCGGCCTGTCGCGCAAGCCGAGCCTGCTGCTCCGCCTGCGCGGCTGACCGCTGCGCGCGCAGCGCGCGCTCATGCGCGGGCATCCGTCCGGCGCGCGCCGATCGGGTCCCCGCGTGGCTCGAGGCGCGGCACGTCCGTTGCCAGAGGGGGGCGCGGAGGCAGCGATGACGGGTGTCCTTTCGATGGTGGCGTCGGCAGCGTTCGCGATGAACCCGGAGTTCCCCGAGACCGGGGTGTGTGAGTACCCCCACTCCCTGACGTTCCCGGTGTGGGACGGGGACGTGACCCAAGCGGACGGCTCGACCGAGCCGTGGACCCGCGCGGGGTGTGGCGGGGCGTGGCTGGGGGACGGGTGGTTCGCGACCGCGGCCCACTGCGTGGACCCCGGGTGGATCTACGGGGAGCAGCTCGACCAGGCGCGGTTCGGAAACCACACCGACCGCGAAGACTTCGAGTGGGACGGCGGCGTCTTGTTCTGTGAGTCGTACCCCGGCGGGTTCTGGGACGAGGCGCACGAGCTGTACGCGGGGCCGGACCTCGCGGTGTGCAAGCTCGCAGGCGTCGCGGCCGACTGGCCGGAGATGCCCACGGTGCCGATCCTGGTGCCGAACTCGTGTGAGAACGACTACATCCGGCACCTCGCGTTCGGGGTGGCCTCGGCCAACGACAACGACGCGTTCCCGTGGACCCCGTACGGGTTCGGCGTCGCGCCGGTGCCGATCGCGGTGCCCGGCCACGGCTTCGAGACCAAGGCGTCGGTGATCGGCGGCGAGGAGTGCAACCTCCGGTTCGCGGACTGCCCGGTCGGCAACCGACGGGTGGCCGACAGCTTCCTGTTCTCCGAGATCACCACGGTGGTCGACGGGCTCCCCACCCGGACCGTGCCGTTCATCCACCGCACGTTCTCCGACCCGGTGTACGGCCCGGAGCTCGACGCGTGGAACACCTGGCCGTCCGACTCGATCGCCGACGACGGCGTGCTCAACGGCGGCGACTCCGGCTCGCCGATGTACTTCCGGATGGCCGACGACACCTGGCGGCTGCTCGGGGTGGCGAGCACCAACATCTTCTCGCGCACCCTGCCCACGTGGCACATCTACGAGACGGGGAAGGTGGTGAACTCGCCGTACGCCGTGACCACGTTCGCGCCGCTGCCGGTGTACCTGCCGTGGATCGAGGACGTGATCGAGGCGTACGACCCGGACGTGGACCTGACGCCGTGCCACACGTTCATCAACGTCGGTGGCGTCAAGGAGTACCAGTACCTGGCCACTCAGGACTGTGAGGACGCGATCGCCGCGCGCGCGCTCGACCTCGACGCGAACGCCGTCGCGTGGTCCGACGGGTGTGACCTGCCGGCCGGCGGCGACGACTCGTCGACCACCGGGGCGTGCGCCGGGTGGGAGGAGGAGCTGCCGGTCGCGTCGCCCTCCGCGCCGACCACCGCCGGGTCGTACCTGTCGTTCGCGCTGACCGGCATCGCCCCCGACCCGGTCGAGGCGCTGCTCGACCTCCCCCCGGGCACCCCGTACTGGGGCACCGGGCTCGCCGACATCCTCACCGTGGCCACCGTCGACGCGCTGACCACCGTGGACCTCGGTGAAGGCAACGACCAGCTGGTGGTGATCCGCACCGGCTCGGGCATCGGCGCGGCCGAGGTCGTCGCTGGGTGGGGCGACGACGTCGTCACCTCGACCGGCTCGAGCAACGACCTGGTGTTCCCGGGCCTCGGCAAGGACACGGTGTCCACCGGCGACGGCACCGACACGGTGGTGATCTTCGGCGGGTGTGAGCTGAAGGCCGGCGAGAGCCTGGTCGGCGGCAACGGCACCGACACGTTGGTCTCGCCGCTCGATCCGTGCCAGCTCGCCCTGCGAGACGTGGCGGCGACCGGGTTCGAGAGCTGGAAGAAGACGAACGCCCGGGCCGACACCGCGGTGTGCACCACCGCCGCGACCTACCCGCCGCTGTCGACCGACACCTCGGCGGCGCACAAGGCGCTCGTCGCCACCGCGTGCGCGAAGCGGTGGTGAGCCGCGCTCGTCCGCCGCGGGGGTGATACGCCCCGGCGTGCTCCTGGGGTTCACCAGCGCTGCGTGGGCGGGGGTGTGGGTCCGCCCCGGGGGCGAGGTCTACGCCCAGGTGGGCTGGACCCACCAGCAGTCTTCGCAGATCTTCGACGCCTCGGGCGCGCTCCGCCCACAGACCGACCCGCGGTACGTGGGCTCGCTGTCCGAGGTGTTCTCCGCCGGGCGCTACCGCGCCGACGAGCTGTCCACCTGGGTCGAGCTCGGCCTCGGCCACGGGTTCGAGCTGTTCGGGTCGCTGCCGCTGCGCCACGCCGCGACCACCTGGACGTTCACCCGGGGCTCGGACACGCTGACCCAGCCCAACACGGGGTTCGGCGACGCGAGCGCCGGCGCCCGGTTCGGCGGGACCCGCGGCCCGTTCGCCGGGTCGATCGCGGCGGCGGTGCGGGCGCCGCTGTACGACAACGCCCCGGAGGCCCTCGGGCTCGAGGCGGAGAACCTGGACTTCTACGACGACCAGGTACCGCTCGGCCCCGGCACGATCGACGTGGACCTGTCGGTCGCGGGCGGGTACGGCGCGCAGCTCGGCTGGGCCCAGCTCGAGCTCGGCGCCCGCGCGCGGGACCGCGGGTACTCGGAGGCGCTCACCGGGCGGCTGCAGCTCGGGGCGAAGCCCGCGCCCGCGGTGGCCGGGTGGGTCGGCTTGGCCGGAGTGGCCAGCCTCGGCAACGGGCGCGCGCCCGACCGGTTCGTGGACCGGTGGGGGCGCGGCCCGCCCGCGATCGACGCCCAGTCTTGGCTCGAGGGCTCGATCGGCGCGAGCTGGACCGCGGTCGGCGGGTTCGGGCCGCTCGCGGGGATCACCCGCACGTTGACCGGGGCCCGGTTCCCGGCGGTCACCACCACGTTCGTCGGGGTGAGTTGGACCGCTCGGTGATCCACTCGCCTACCGGTGGTCGCGCTCCCACACGCTCCACCCACACTTGACCTGCGCCACGCAGTCCGCCGCCGTGGTCACGCACTCGGTGATCGCGGTGGGCCACCCCGCGCACATGCTCAGGCACTCGGCCTCGGGCCACGGCCTGCACGCCTGCGACGCCGCCGCACACGCCGCCTCGCACCCCTCCCCCACCACCTCGTCGCCCACCCACACCTCACACGAGGCGCGGTCGCCGTACCGATCCAGGAACTCCGCCATCGACACCCGCGACACCAGCGCCGGGAACGACTCGAGCCCGCCGTCCGGCCGCTCGGGCCCCTTGAGCGCGCGGCCGTCCCACATCGAGTACAGCGACTGCTCCTCGGGCGGAAGATCGCGCTCGATCAGCGTGTTCGCCGACCCCCACAACCCGGCCACCCCGAGGCGCTGGGCCTCGCCGTGGATGTCCCGGCGAAACACGTCGCCGGCTCCGATGAGCGGTCACCAGTCGACGAGCAGCGGCTCCCCGAACCAGTCGTCGTTCACGAGCTCGCGCCCCTGCAGCAGGGGCAGCGACCACGCGCGCGCGGCCACCCCGTCGTACACCGCCAACACGTCGACCGCCGGCAGGCCCGGGGCGGAGCAGTCGCGGTACAGCGGCTCGTCGACCGGGATCTTCCGCCACGCCTCGGACTGCTGGCAGAACAAGAACCCGTCGATCCGCTCGACTCCGGGCTCCCCTTCGAACGGAGCGCAGATCACGTCGGTCGGGTGGGTGTACGGCGCGCGCGCCTCGCCCTCCCCGATGTCGCGGTAGTCGATCGGCGCGGTGTTGCACCCGAGCAGCGTGATCATCGGCCCTCTCCGGCCACGGTAACCTCGCCGTCGAGCTCCGACCGCAGCGCGTCGGCGCGGGCGGCGAGGTTCTCCGCGGTGAGCGCGACGTGCCCGTCGAGCACCTCCTCGGTGTCGACGTTGCGCGGATCGGCGAGGATCTCGGGCCGGAGCCACGCCGACCGCGCGGCGAACCGCTCGGGCGCCCCCTGCAGCTCGAACGCGTCGGCGACCGCCCGCACCGCCGCCGCGTACCGGTCGACACACGCGGGCTGCTCGAGGCAGAACCGGTACACCGCGCCCTCGCCGTGCCACAGCGAGTTCGGCACGATCCACGTCCAGTCGGTCCCGTGGGGCAGCCACTCGAGCCTGCCGTCGGTGGGGTCGAGGTACACGTGGTAGTTCTTCGGCTTCTGGTACCCGTCCCAGTGCAGCGCCAGCGCCTCGACCGCGGCGTAGGTCAGGAACGCGTCGAGGTCGACCAGCGCCTCGAGCCGCGGGAGCGCGTCGGCGGCGTACGGGTCCGCCAGCACGGCGTCGAGCGCGGTGAGCATCCCCTCGTCGAGCGCGCCCTCCTCGAGCTCGAGCAGCTCCCACCGGCTCACGTCGCCGTCCATCGTGCCCTCGAGCAACATCCCGGTCGGGTCGGGGTACCACCGGCGCAAGAACTCGTCGTCGATCGTCTCGACGTGGACGTACAGCCCGTAGTCCTCGCCGTTGTACGTGACCCGCGCCCACCCGACCCGCGGGGCCGGGATCCCCGCCGCGGCGAACGCCTCGTAGGTGGTCACCTCGCGCGCGAACGTCGGGTCGTGGTCGCCGTTGTTCAGCGTGATCCCCTCGAGCCCGCGCAGCCGCTGACCCGGGACCACCGCGTTCAGGTCGAGCTTCCACGGGGGCTTGCCGGAGAGGTCCTGCCAGCTGCCGCTCCCCTTGAGCTTCACCTGCACGTCCAGCGTCACCCCGTCGTACGTGAGGCGCCCCGGGACCCCTTCGCCGAACTGCACGTCCAGCGCGGCCTCGTACGCCGGGTCGACCGTGATCGCGAACGTCGACAGGTGGTCGTCGCCGAACAGCGCGTCGGACGGGTCGAGGGACGCCGACGGCGCGCCCGGGTTGCCCTCGCCGAACGTCGCGTCCACCGTCGGGGCCCACCCGCCGTCGAACCACGCGTACACCACGTCGTCGGGCAGCGGAGGCACCTCGACCTCGTCGAGCGGCACCCCGTCGGCCGACAACACCAGCCGGTCGCCGTCCGAGCCGATGCCGAACGGGGCGTGCCCCGGGGCGTCGGTGTCGTCGGCGGCGACCACCAGGAACGCGCCCGCCTCGAGCGTGCCCGACCCGACCCACTCCCCGCCCGAGCCGTCGCGCACGGTGAGCCGCCCGAGCTCGACCGGCGCCGCGCCGAGGTTCACCAGCTCGAACGCGTCCGGGGTCGGCCCGTCGGGGGCCTGCCACACCGAGTCGTTCGCCGACACGACCTCGTTCAGCCGCACCTCGGGCGGCTCGACGATGGCAGGTGGCTCCGGCTCGGGCTGGGGAGTCGTCGGCTGTGGCCGCTCCGGCTGCGGCTCCGGCGCACACGCGACCGCGACCCAGATCCACCCGAACGCCACCGGCACCTCCCCCTCGCACAGTAAGGACGACCCGCGGCCAACTGTCGACCGGTTCCGCGGACCGCGGGCGCGAGGCGGCCCCACGGCCCGCCGCGGACGACGACCAGCGAGCTCCGTCGGCCCCCGGTACAGTACGGACGACCGGAGGCCGCGTCCTCCGGCGAACGGGGGCGCGATGTGGCTGTGGGCAGCGTGTCAGGATCCGACCGAACCGGGCCCTCCGCCCGACGACGACACGGGCACGCCGAGCCACTCGAGCCCCACCCCTCACGAGACCGGCTGCGCGCCGGTCGACGTGGTGTCGCTCGACGCCGCCCCGCGGTCCGAGCCCATCGGGGTCACCCTGGACTGGACCACGTCGGCGCCGGGCCCGGTCGAGCTCACCTGCGCGCTGACCGCCGCCCCGCCGCTGTGGCGCCAGTGGGTGTCGTTCGGGGGCGACTGGCGGTACCTCGAGGCCGACGCGCCCGCCGGCTGGGCCGATCCAGGGTTCGACGACGCGGGCTGGGCGCTCGGGACCGCGCCGTTCGCGTTCGGTGATCCCGCGCAGACGCCGCTGTCGGCCGGCGGGCGCACCGTGTACCTGCGCGCCGCGTTCGACGCGCCCGATCCGGCCACCGTGCTCGAGCTGGCCGGCGCGGTCCGCCGCGACGACGGGGTGGCGGTTTGGCTCGACGGGATCGAGGTGTTCCGCGACAACCTCCCGGCGGGGCCGCTGTCGCCCGACACCGCCGCGCTGGCCGACGTGAGCGGCGGGGCCGAGGTGCAGCTCCGGCCGTTCACCCCGCCCGTCACCACGCTCGGCGCCGGCCCCCACGTGCTCGCGGTCGAGCTCCACCCGTTCGGGTCCGCCGACCTCGCGTTCGACCTGCGGCTCGCCGCGCGGGTCGCCGAGCCGATCGTGCCGGAGGAGCACGTCGTGGCCACCGACGCCGGCTCGGCCACCGTGCTCGGGCTGCTCGCCGACGCGTCGTACACCTGCACCGCCACCGCCGCCTGTGGGGGCGAGGCCAGGCAGGTCGCGGTCGACACGCCTCCGCTGCCCGTGCCGGAGCCGCTGCTCGCCACCCGCCCCGGCAGCGCGGTCAGCTCGGGGGCGTACACCTTGTACAACCACCAGCGCCCGTGCCTCGACGCGTTCACCAACCGCCTGTACGTGGTCGACCCGGACGGGCGGGTGCGGTGGCACCGCGAGCTCGGGATCGACCTGCCGTCGTCGATCGACATCGAGTCGGCGTGGATCGAGGGCCAGGGCGTGTTGTGGGGCGGCAGCGACCAGCCGGAGGGCCGGCCGCAGATCGTGGCGCTCGACCACACCGAGGTGCACCGCGCGGCCTACCCCGGGGTGACGAGCGACGTGTACCACCACGATGTGGAGTGGGTCGACGGCGAGATCGTCGGGCTGGTGAACCGACCGGTGACCGGCCCCGTCGACACCGAGGGGTTCGGCCTGGTCGCGTACGACGCGGCGACCCAGACCGTGACCTGGTCGTGGGACGCACAGACCGCGGTCGACGCAGGCCAGCTGCCCCCGCCGACCCAGCCCGACCCGTACCACGCGAACTCGCTCGCGAGCGTGGTCGACGCCGACGGGCCGGGCGTCTACGTCAGCCTGCTCGACACCGACACGGTGATCCGGATCGATCGGGCGACCGGCGACGTGACCTGGACGCTCGGCCGCGGCGGGGACTTCGCGCTGGTCGACCCGAGCGGGGCGCCGCTGCCCGACGACGCGTGGTTCGACGGGCTGCACGCGGTCGACGTGTTCGACGGGCGGCTGTACCTGTACGACAACGGCCAGGACGTGCGCCAGAGCCAGGTGATGGTGTTCGAGCTCGACTCGGCCGCCCGCGTCGCCACGCTCGCGTGGAGCTGGACCGAGGTCGGGTGGTACGAGCCGATCTGGGGCGACGCGGACGAGCTGCCGAACGGCAACGTGCTGATCGCGATGGCGCACAACTACTGCGTGGGCGGCAACCCCGCGCACCCCGGCGCGCTGGTCGAGGTCGAGCGGCCGAGCGGCGAGGTCGTGTGGCGGCTCGACTTCCTCGACGGCGACGACGCGACCTACCGCTCGCAGCGGATCGACGGGTGCGCGATGTTCGCGAACCGCAGGTTCTGCCCATGATCGGCTGGCTGTGGCTCGGCTGTCGGCCCCCCGACCCCGAGCCGGCGACGCACACGACCCCGCCGGCCCCGACGCCGCCCGACACCACCCTCGAGCCGCCGCCAGGGCCGCTGGAGGTGACCGGCGAGCTCACGTCCGACACCACCTGGTCCCCGTCCGACGCGAGCTGGATCCTGGTCACCGGCGAGCTGGTGGTGCCGGCCGGGATCACGCTCGAGATCGGTCCCGCCACCGACGTGCGGTTCGCGTCCCGGGCGTCGATCACCGTGTACGGCGAGCTGGTGGCGGTGGGGACCGAGTCGGAGCGGATCGCGCTGCGGTCCGACCCGCTCGCGCCGTGGGAGCCCGACCTGCACCCGTCGTTGCCCGAGGGCCCGCCGAAGTGGAGCGGGGTGCAGTTCGTCGACACCGGGTCGGAGCGGAACCGGATCGCGTACGCCGACGTGACCGGGGCGCAGACGATGGACGGTTCGATCGGCGTGTTCGACGCCGCGGCGACGCTCGACCACCTGACGATCAGCGGGACCCGCCTGCGCTCGGTGTACGCCGAGCGCGCCACCGTGACGGTGGCCGACAGCGTGTTCCCGACGATGTTCACCGAGGATGACGACCCGGACGTGCTCGGGCTCGACAACGAGGCCGAGTACGTCAAGGCGATTGGCGGGATCCCCGCCGGCGGGCACTTCCGGATCGAGCGCAACCTGTTCGGCGTGCCGAAAGGGCACAACGACGTGATCGACGTGACCGGCAACACCTGGCCGGCGGAGGTGGTCGAGATCCGCGGCAACGTGTTCGAAGGCGGCGGCGACGAGGGGATCGACGGGGGCGGCGACCTGCTGCTCGACGGCAACGTGTTCCGGGCGATCGTCAAGGACGGCGACAACCACGGCTCGGGCGACTCGAACTGCCTGTCGACCGGCGACAGCTCGACCACGGTGGTGGTGGCGACCCGCAACCTGTACCTGGGGGTGGACCACGCGGCGAACCTGAAGCGGGAGTCGTTCGGGTACTTCGAGCACAACACGATCGTCGGCATCTCTCCGTCCCGGCCGTCGGCCCCGGGCGACAACCCGCCGCGCACGCTGCTGTCGTCGGCGATCCGGCTGGTGATCCCGGACCCGCTCGACCCCCTCGGGGCCCCGCCGCGCGACGTGGCCGGGGTCGGCGCGTGGCTCGACGGCAACGTGCTGGCGGGGATCCCGGAGGTGGTGTTCGGCAACCCGGACGAGAACGGCTCCCACGGCGCGTGGACCAGCTGGCTCGCGGTGCAGAACACGCTGGTCGAGGACGCGGCGGTGTTCGCGAACGCCGACGGGCTCCACGGCCGCGCGTTCCAGTACACGGTCGGCGCCCCGGTGTTCGACGCCGAGCACCACCTGGCCGCGGGCTCCCCCGGGGTC
>JBEBJC010000951.1:0-3495 GCA_040080105.1 Myxococcota bacterium | reverse complement strand
CAAGGGCGTGTGGGTGGCCGCCTCGGTGCTGCACTCCGCGCGGATCTTGCGCCGGTCGGGCGTGCGCGACCCGAACCTCGGGCGCCACTTCCGGTGCCACCCGGGCACCGCGACCTTCGGGTGGTACGACGACCCGGTCGACCTCACCCAGGGCGCCACCCAGGGGTGGTCGAGCCTCGCGTTCCGCGACGCGCCCGGGTTCAAGCTCGAGTCACTCGCGATCCCGTTCGAGATGGTCGCGAGCCGGCTGAAGGGCGGCGGCCAGGAGTTGGTGGAGCGGATCGGGGACTTCCGCCACCTCGCGCTGTGGGTGATGGCGGTGCGGGCCGAGACCACCGGGTCGATCGGGCTCGGGCCGTTCGGGCCGTGGGTCCACTACACCCTGAACAGCGCGGACATGCAGCGGATGCGCGCCGCGATGGTGCTCCTCGCGCGGACCCACTTCGCCGCCGGCGCGCGGTGGGTGATCCCCGGGGTCCACGGGCTGCCGTACCGGGTGGGCCCGGACGAGCTGTCGATCCTCGAGCAGGCGCCCCTCGACCCGCGCGCGTGGGTCGGGATCTTGTCGCACCTGTTCGGGGGGTGCGTGATGGGGGCGGACCCGGCGCGGTCGGTGTGTGACCCGCGCGGCCGGGTGCGCGGGGTGGACCGGCTGTGGGTGGCCGACGCGTCGCTGCTCCCCACGACCCTCGGGGTGAACCCGCAGCACACGATCATGGCGCTGGCGCGGATCCACGCCGAGGACGCGCTGGGGGCGTAGCGCTTCCGCGAAGCGGAAGCGCTCGGTCGAGGCGCTACTCGATCACCGCCACCAGCCGCGAGCCGTACGGGCCGAGCTCGAGCGGTCCGGGCGGCAGGAGCTCGAGCGTCCACCCGTCGCGCACCTCGGCCCCCTCCGGCAGCGACACCGTCGCCGAAGCGCCGGTGTGCTCGACCGCCAACACCCAGGTGAACCCGTCGGCGGCGCGCGCGTCCACCCGCACCCCCGCGGGCGCGTCCCACGGCACGGAGGGGAGCTGGAACACCCCCGACGCCGCGCGCAGGTCGGCCGCGACCTCGCGCAGGTCGGCCCACACGGGGTCGTCGGCGGTGAGCGCGCTCTGGCCGTACCAGTACACGCTCTCCGCCCCGGCCGACACCGCGAGGAGCGCCATCGCCCGGGTCTCGTCGCGGGTGGGCTGACGCCCCGGCGTGCCCACGTCGATCTCCATGTCGGCCATCCCGAACCCCTGGAGCACCACCAGCGGGGCGGCGCTCGGAGCGGCCTGCCGCGCCAGCGCGACGTGGTCGACGATCGTGCCGAGGTCGGGGTCGAGGTCCACCGGGTACACGTCGAACCCGTACCGGTCGGCCACCGGCGCGGTCTGCGCGACCCCGGCCTCGAAGTCGGTGATCATCCCGTCGATCATCGCGGGGTCGATGCCCCACGCGTCGGCGACCTGCGCGAGGAAGAACGGCACCGGCGCCTCGACCACCAGCGTGGGCACCCCGAGCACCTCGGAGCTCACGGCGTCGAGCCGGGCGACGTTGCCGAGCTCGAACGTCGCGGCCGGGTCGGCGTCGCAGCACAGGGTCGCCATGTAGTTGTTCGCCGGCTCGTCGTAGCTGTACACGTCCGACACGAGCGCCGGGTCGCCGCCGAGGCAGTCGCGCAGCAGCGCCTCGAACCGGTCCCGCAGGTTGCCCTCGTCGACCGGCACGGTGAACGGCTGGTCGAGCGCGAGCAAGTACCCCGGGAACACGATCCCCACCGACCCCTGGGCCGCGACGAACGGGTTGAACGGCCCCTCACAGGTGAGCTCCGGCGGGACGGGGCCGAACACGTCGGGCGGGAACGCCTCTCCGGGCGCGAAGTACGTGGCGAACGGCCCTCCCTCGCCCGACTCGCTGGTGAGGAACACCGGCACGAACCGATCGAACCCGTCGGCGGCGAGCCCGGCGAACACCTCGGCGAACGCGGGCGCCGCCTCGTCCCCGAACAGGTCGTTCGGCACGCCCGCGACGCCCAGGTGCAGCCCGGGGTCGACCGGCGGCAGGGCCACCGTCACCGGGGGCGACGCCGTGTCTCCCCCCGAGTCCCCGGTCGGCTTCCCCGGCTCGCCGTCGCCGCCGCAGCCGAGCGCGAACAGGCCCATCCACCGAGCGTCCACGGTCACCTCCGTTGGTTCGACCCACCACCGGGGTCCGACGGAACCTCTGGGCGTACGAAAGTCGCGCGCTCGCGCTCGACCTCGGCGCGGACCCAGCACCCGTCGAGGTGATCGTCGACCATCCCCATCGCCTGCTGGAACGCCTGGGCGGTGGTCGGCCCGACGAACGTGAACCCGGCGCGCTTCAGCGCCTTCGACAGGCGGAGCGAGGCCGGGGTGGTCGCCCGGGACCGCAACGTCGCCAGGTCCATCCGGGGCGGCAGCTCCTCCGGGGGTGGCTCGAACGCCCACACGAACGCGGCGAGCGAGCCGTGTGACCGCTGCACCGCCAGGGTGGCGCGCGCGTTGGTGAGCACGGCCTCGATCTTGCCGCGGTGCCGCACGATGCCGGCGTCGGTCAGCAGCCGCTCGACGTCGGTGGGCCCCCACTGCGCGAGGGTCGAGGCGTCGAACTCGGCGAACGCCGCGCGGAACGCCGCGCGCTTGCGCAGGATCGTCAGCCACGACAGCCCGCTCTGGAACCCCTCCAGGCACAACTTCTCGAGCAGACGCGCGTCCGAGCCCACCGGTCGGCCCCACTCCTCGTCGTGGTACGCGACGTAGTCGGCGGTGGACGCGCCCCACGCGCACCGGCACCGCCCATCTGCTCCTTCGACCAGCCCCTCCATCCCACCCTCCGACGACCGAGATACGTGTGCCCGATGAGCACACGCCCTCCGTTCCTCGTGTCCACCGCCGACGTGCCCGAGCACGCCCACACCTATCCGCACAGCGACGAGGCGATGGGGCCGACCCGACGGGTGGGCCGGGCCGCGGGGCTGCAGCGGATCGGGATCAACGTGCAGCGGCTCCCGCCCGGCACCCGCTCGTCCTGGCCCCACGCGGAGGAGGACGAGGAGGAGTTCGTGTACGTGCTCGAAGGGGAGGTCGACTGTTGGATCGACGGCGCGCTGCACCACCTGGTCCCCGGTGACCTCGCGGCGTTCCCCGCCGGCACCGGGATCGCGCACACGTTCCTGAACAACGGCGCGAGCGACGTGGTGCTGCTGGTGGGCGGCGAGGCGGCGAAGCCGGACAGCCGGATCACCTACCCGCTGCACCCGTCCCGGCGGGCCGACCTGCCGTGGAGCGCGTGGTGGGACGACGTCCCGGCGCGCCCGCTCGGCCCACACGACGGGCTGCCGGACGCGCGGCGCCGCTGACCGCGGGCCCGATGCGGGGGAGAGGGGGATCAGCTGGAATTCCGCAGGCCCCTCACCCCAACCCTCTCCCCAGAGGGGAGAGGGGGCCGGTTAGAGCCGGGGTGAAGCACGTTTTCCCCCTCTCCCCGCATCGGGGGTGAGGG
>JBEBJC010000950.1:0-3500 GCA_040080105.1 Myxococcota bacterium | reverse complement strand
GCCCGCAGCTACGAGCTGGCCACGATCGTCGACACCGAGCTGCGCGAGCTGCGCCGGCGGTTGGGCGCCGCCCCGTGATCCCCTGTGTCCGGCCACCCGCCCCGGCCGAGCTCACCGACCACGCGGAAGTGTGGACCTCCCGGTGGGTGGAGCGTCGGGCGGCGAACCCGGGGGCCCGGTTCACCTGGCCCGCGCAGGTGAACCGCAGGCTGTTGCCGACCTTAATGGCGATGACCTCCGAGCATTGTGCGTACTGCGACGGGTGGCCGCTCGATGTCACCGGCGAACCGACGATCGACCACTTTCGGCCGAAGAGTGAGCATCCGGACCACGCGTACCGGTGGGCCAACCTGTTCCCCGCATGCGAGCGGTGCCAGCGCGCGAAGGGCTCGCGGTGGGAGATACAGCTGCTGAAGCCCGACGAACCAGACTATACGTTCGACCGATACTTCCGGTATGTATACGCCACTGGGCGAATCGAACCGAACCCGCAGGCCTCACCGGAGGACCAGCAGCGCGCCGCGCGCACGGTGGCGCTGTTCGACCTGAACGGTGGCGGGAGGCCGCAGGCACGTCGCCGGAGCACACGCGACTACCCGGACTACGACCAGCGACCGTTCCGGTTCACCGGGTGACGGTCGATCTGCCCCGCAGATCGACCGCCCGACCGATCACTCGCCGACGCGCTCGACCTTCACGTCGGCGGTTCCGTCCGGCGCGTAGGTGATGGTGGTGAGCAGCGGCCGATCCTTGACCCAGCTCGGCTCGGCGCCGGTGACCTTCAGCTTCGGGCCGCCTTCGGTCCAGTACGCCTCGACCTCACCGTACGCGAGGTTCTGCTGGCCGTTCACGTCGAGCACGAACGAGCTGGCGCGCTTGCCGGAGAACGCCCACCGCAGGTCCGGGATCGGCGGGTTGAACGTGATCGCGGCGGTCGGGGTGGCGCGGCCGTACTGCTCGACCCGGATCGCGTACAGCTCGAGGTAGCTGCCCTGGCGCAGGCGGTACTCGTAGGTGAGCGTGCGCTCGGGCGCGACCTGGCGCGCGGTGACGCGGTCGCCGGCGCGGCTCACCAGCCACTTCATCTCGACCGAGCCGCCGTCGGCGGTCGGGTGGACGGTGGTGAAGTTGCTGATCGGCGGGTCCTTCGGGGCCGGGGCGGGGGCCGCCTCCGCGCCTTCGTCGGTCAGGTCGTCGCCCGCGCCTGCGGCCGGGGCCGGCGCGCCTTCCGCGGGAGCGCCTTCGGCCGGCGCGGGGGCCGCCGGGGCCGCCTCGACCAGCTGCGACTCACCCATCCCGAGCTTCACCTCGGGCTCGATGTCGCCCTCGGCGTCGCCGGGGACGAAGGTGAACGGCCACTGCACCGTGCCGGTGATGGTCTCGTCGAACGTCCAGGTGTTGATCGCGTCGGTCGCGCACTTCGCCAGCGCTTCGTCGACGAACACGTCGTCGCCGGTGAGGGTGGCGGCCTTCGCCGCGCTCGCCACGCCGCCGGTGAGCGTGAAGTCGAACGCCATCCGCCCGCCCTTCAGCCCGGGCTGCGCGGTGTCGCGGTCCTTCCAGCACTTCACCACCTGGCCGGCGCTCTTCGCGACGCCCATCCGCAGCAACATGTCCGGGGAGGCCTTCACCTCGGACTCGACGCCCGGGGTGTTCACCACGATCTCGCCGTACTCGGCGCCGCCCGACGCGGGCGAGCCCGGGACGATCTTGAACGTCGCCGCGACGAGGCCGCCCTGGGTCTGCTCCATCGCGAACTGCGCGGGCACGATCCCGGCGATCTTCTCGAACTTCACGCCCTTGCCGTCGATCTTCACGTCGGCGGTGAACAGGCTCTCCGACGCGGGGATGTCGAGCGCCGCCATCAGCTGGTTCTGCGAGTGGTTGAACGTCTGGCCGTTCCGGTGCTTCGCGGTGCGCACCGGGGCGTCGCCGGTCAGCGTGGCCTCGACCTTCTGGCCCTTGCTGCTGGTGTAGGTGAGCGTCACGTCGACCGAGCTCACGGTGGACCGATCGGTCACGACGAGGTCGCCGTTCTGCCGCTTGAGCGGGATCTCCGGCATCATCGCCGCGAGGCCGTCGAGCTGGGCGATCAGGGTCTGATCCCCACTCGCGGCGTCGGTCTCGAGCACGATCCACACCGGCCCGGAGGGCAGCGACAGCCGCGCGAACTCCAGCATCCCGAAGTCGGACTCCTTCGGCATCACCGCGAAGTCCACGTCGTACGCCGCGCCGAACGCGAGCAACGGGATGATCGGCGAATCCGTGCCGACACGACCCGAGTACATCAGGTTCTCGTGCGGACGCTCCACCGGGTAGTTGTACGTCCGGGTGTAGCCCGCGAGCACCGGATCCCCGGGACGATACTTCGCCCCGCACGAGGCCAACAGCAACGGAATCACCAAGCCGACAGACCGCATTACCGAAACCCTCCCGGGGGTACCTTGCCCACGACGGACGGCTACTCTAACGAGGATCGTCTCCCGAGCCCTCGACCAGTCCAAACAATCGGCGATTTCATGCGTTCACATTGTTCAATCCTCGGTCGTCAAAATCTTGACCCGGACGCGCTGGACGCGCACGGGGCCGGCCGATGAGCGGCCCGCTGACGATCGGTCCCCTGACGTTGACGTCGCGCCTGCTGGTCGGTACCGGTCGGTACCGCGACTACGAGCAGATGAAGGCGTGCCACGAGGCGAGCGGCACCGAGCTGGTGACGGTGGCGCTGCGCCGGGTCGACGTGGTTGACGGGGCCTCGATCCTCGACTTCGTCGACCGGGGTCGGATCGCGCTGCTGCCGAACACCTCTGGCTGTTTCACCCCCGAGGACGCGATCACCACCGCGCACCTCGCGCGCGAGCTGCTCGGCACGCCGCTGTTGAAGCTCGAGGTGCTGGGCGACGACCACACGTTGTGGCCCGACGTCGAGGGCACGCTGGAGGCGGCGCGGGTGCTGGTGCGCGACGGGTTCGTGGTGCTGCCGTACTGCACCGACGACCCGGTGGTGTGCCGGCGGCTGCAGGAGATCGGGTGCGCGGCGGTGATGCCGTTGGCCGCGCCGATCGGCTCCGGCCTCGGGATCCGAAACCCGACCAACCTCAGGCTGGTGCGAGAAGCCGTTTCGATCCCGCTGATCGTCGACGCGGGCATCGGCACCGCGTCGGATGCTGCGCTCGCGATGGAGCTCGGAGCCGACGCAGTGCTATTGAACACCGCGATCGCCGGCGCCACCGATCCGGTGGCGATGGCTCACGCGATGAAGCACGCCGTGATCGCCGGCCGGCTCGCCTTCGAGGCGGGACGCATGGAGAGACGCCTGTACGCAACTGCATCATCGCCGCTCGACGGCCGGCTCGGCTCTTGATCTCGCTCCTCGGGGTGACCCCTGGTGACGGACGCGCCGGCGTCGGGTGGTTCGAGGCCGTCGGGCGCGCGGGTCTGCCCGCGGTGCTGATCCGCGAGCCCACGTTGGACGAAGGGACCCTCGACGCGTGGGTGGC
>JBEBJC010000949.1:0-3512 GCA_040080105.1 Myxococcota bacterium | reverse complement strand
CCTCCCCCACCGTCCCGGCCCTCGAGGACCGCGCCCACCGGATGCCCAGATCGGGGTTCCCGTCGAGCGCGAGCACCGCGGACACAAGGTCCCGCTCCGCCGCGAGGAAGCCGCCGTAGGCCGCCACTTGGTCGTCGGCGGGGAGCCCGGACGTCCACCGCACCACCACCGCGGTCGTGGTGACGGCCTGCCGGACCACGGAGCCTCGCCGGGTCGACTGGCGGTCCAGCTCCGCCGGGCTCGAGCTCGGGAGCCCGACCGCGAACGCGAGGTGCGCGAGGTCCCGCGCGTCGCGGGGGAACAGGTCGAACGCGTAGGTGGACTCGGTCCAGCCCGCCTCCCCGAGCGTGGCCGTCACCGCGTCCGCCACCCGCCGCCGCAGCTCGTCGAGGGACAGGCTCACGTGTACCGCCCGCCGAGCCAGGTCGGGCCCGGGTGGGCCTTCCGCTGCCCGGCGACGGCGCCGGTGTCGCTCTCGTCATACACGAACTTCAGCTCGGACCACGCGTCGCGGTACTGCTGGCGAAACTCCTTGGCCCGCTCGACGTAGCTCGCATTCCGCGCGGCGAGGTCCTCGTACACCAGCGCGAGGGTGAGGGTGAGGTGCACCTCCCGGAGCGCGTGCGGCGACAGGATGAGCCACGGTCGCCGATCGACCGCGTTGAGGCGCTCGTGGATCCTCGACCACGCGTCGTCGAGGAACGTGCTGTAGTCCTGCACGGCGGAGTCGCGCGACCGCGGGTTCGCCGGGTCGAGCGCGCGAGCTCGGCGGAACAGGTCGGCGTCCGACACGACCGGGTACAGCCGGGCCCGCACCATCGCGGCCTCGATCCGCACGGTGCGGTCGACCGACTCACCCGGCAGCCGCACGGTCCACGAGACCGACCACCCGGGCCCGAGCGCGAGCGGGCTCGAGGTGGCGCCGGCCACGGTGTAGACGGCCTGGCCGCCGGCGCAGGTGGCGGGCGCCGCGGCGATCACCACGGCCCCCGACGCGTCGCGGAGGGTCACTGCGGCGGACGTGGGGGTGAGCGCCGCGCCGGCACGACTCGGTCGCAGGCGGACCACGGTGTCCGTCCCGCGCTCGATGAGCTCGGGGGCGTCGGCGCGGAACGCGGTGGTGTCGTCCGACAGCATCACTCGACCGTGACGACGAGCAGGTCCAGCCGCGCCGAGTCGCCGTCGGTGGCGACGGCCTGTCGGTCGATCCACACCGCGACCGCCTGGTCGACGGTGGTGTCCAGCGCGGTGGAGGCGAGCGCGACGACGGTAGCCGCCCCGGTGCCCGACGCCCCGAACGCCATCACGCCGGCGCCGACCATCGTCCCGCCCGCGCCGACGGTGCGGGCGGTGAGGACCAGGTCGAAGTAGAACACGTCGCTGTTCGCCGGATCGATCGCGGCCTTCGCCGCGATCGTGGTGGTCCCGATCTTCAACGCCATCGTGTGGGTCTCGGCCCCGGTCGTGGCCGTGTGGATGCCCTGGGCGCGGATCCGGATGACGCTGCCCGCGACCAGCGAGCCGGCGGGGATGGTGTGGGAGACATCGAACGCGGTGTCGGCCTCCTGCGTGCCGGCGAGCGCGGTGCTCGCCGCCGTGCTCGAGCCGAGCAGGTACCCGACGCGGTAGAGCGTCGAGCCGATCCACCGCGCGAACGCGCGCGCGGCCTCTGTGCCGTTGAACTTGCGGGTGCCCATCGATGTTCCTCGTGCCGGAGGCACGTCGCCGAGGTCCGGCGACGAGGTGGCTCAACGGACCGTACCGGCCGGTCGGCTGCGGGGCGGACGCTGGTGCCTGGCTACCAGGGCACGTCGGGATCGGGTTCGAGCGCCTTCGCCGCCTCCCCCAACAGCTCGACCACGTGCCCCGGGAGTTCGTCGTCCCCGCTGGCCGCGGCGAGCAGTCGCTCGACAAGAGCGCCCCGGGCGACCAAAGGGCGACCAAAGCCATCGCCGCCGCACTGCGCGCAGACGTGGAGCTCGCTGGCCGCATCCTCGGCAACGCCGGCTCCATCGCACCGGAGGCAGGGGGTCATCCCTCGGACCGGGTGAGCGGGGGCGCATAGGTCCCGTCAGGTTGCAGCTCGCACACCTCTCCGGCGAACGGCCCGTGTTTTGCCACGCAGAACCGGCGGCGCGTCACGGGGCGATCCGGCCGGCCGCCCTGCTGCTCCGCGAACCGCCGGGCTCCGAGCTCGGCGTATCGGGCCGCCTGGTCGTGCGGCATGCACGAGTCCCGCAGCAGGTCGTAGAACGCGTGGCGCGCGTCGCCCTCGGTCCCCCAGTCCCGCCGGGCGTCGTACAGCGCCAGGTCGCCGCCCTTCGGCATCACGCCGCTCCCAACTCGGGAGCGATCTCGTCCTGCTCGGCCTCGGCGAGCTGGGCCTTCTCGAGCTCGTGGGTCACGACCAGCAGATCGGACTTCGCAGCCGCGATGCGCGGGGCGTAGCCGACCGGATCGGCCTTGGTCCAGCTCTCGATCCGCACCACGAGCTGCTCGATGAGCGCCTCGAGGACGTACGGAGCGGGCGCCGGAACGACCCCGCGCTCCACCAGGTCTCGCATCCAGCGCGCGAACCCCTTGCTGTCGACCCGGCGCTCGGTCGAGCCGGCGAACAGCGTCTCCCACCGGGACACCCACCCGCCGGTGGCGCGGACCTTCCGCAGGTAGCTCCGGCCGGGGCCATCGATGTCGTGCGGGATGACGACGCCGCCCCGGGTGCGGACCTGGGCGATCGCCATCTCCGGCAGCGGCCGGTTGTTGCGGTCCGCGTCCATCCCGTTCGCGCCCGGCGACAGCGACAGCTTGGAGGGGCAGGGGACCACGAGCCCCTCGAGGACCTGCCAGCGGTCCGGCCAGCACACGAGGTAGTAGCCGGGCTCCGGCTTCACGAGCGGGGCGGGCGGGCCCGAGACCCCGCCGGTGATGGGCGCGACCTCCTCGAGCAGGGCCGAGGTCTTCGCGCGAACGGGAACGGGCATGTGGTCCTCCTCCGCGGACCGTACCGGTCGACCGGCCTACAGCATCGCGCGAACGGCCGCGTCCTTGGCCTCGAGCAGCTTCCGCAGGGCGACGGTCGTCTCCGGGTTCTGCGGGCCCAGCGCCACGCGGCAAGCGAGATCGGCGAACTGCACCGAGGTCGGACGCAGCTGCGCCGGGAGATGGGCGAACTTGAAGTACTTCAGGACGTGCGCCACCGGCGGCGACGCCGCGGCGAGCGCCCCGCCGGACCGTACCGGCCCAGCGCGGAAGGGCGGGGCCCTCGCTACCCCAGGAGGACCAGATGCCGAACACGAGGACCCCGCCGAACCCGTCGACTAGGCGTCGCTGATGAAGGTGACGCCGGCTTCGAGGGCCTTCGAGGCCCCGAGCATCGTGTGCGTGACGTAGGAGGTGAGCCCCGACGCGGCGACGCGCTGCCGCTCGAACAGGGTGTTGCCCAGCGCGAGCTGGTTCCCGTCCTCGGCGGCGTACTGGCCGTCGGCCCACACGACCCCGCCGTAGCCCCAGAT
>JBEBJC010000073.1:0-15605 GCA_040080105.1 Myxococcota bacterium | reverse complement strand
GTCGAAGCGTGTGCGGCCGGCGACCACGGCGCGCTGCTCCGCGGCGTGGGGTACGCGACCTTGGGCAGCGCGGTGCTCGAGTCCCAACCGGGCGACGAGGTGGTCGCGTGCCCAGGGGTCCACCTCGGGATCGACATCGTGATCCTACACGATCTGGTCCTCCGGGCCGCCGATCCGACCGAAGGAGCCACCATCCTCGAGCTGGGCCTCGAGATGACCGATCCGGCTGACCTCACGGTGTTCGGAGTGACGCTGCGAGACGTGGGCCAGTCCCCCGCGGCCATCCACCTGAAGTACGCCGGAGGGGGCGGGAGCATCACGGCGGAACACTGCAGGTTCGAGGGCGAGCAAACCGGAATCTTCGCGATGGGTGACATCGCGATCGACGTGCGCCACAGCCGGTTCGAAGGTGGGCAAGCGCTGTATAGCGGCAGCCACTCTCCGGTCGAGGTGTCGCTGCTCGACACCGTGATGACCGCCGTCCACGGTGGGCTCCAGATCGACGGCCCGTCGAACGTGACGCTGACCGACGTGGTGCTGCTGCAGACCGAGGCGTGTGGGGCGATCGTGGTGACCCATCAGGCCAACTCCGACCCGGTGTCGATCGTGGCGTCGAACACCTCGTTCTGGTCGGGACGGCCCGGGCCGAGCCCGTTCTACCCGGTACCTGCGGCGGTCAGCCTGCAGGAGGGCGACTCGTTCGAGTGCACGGGGTGCGACTGGTTCGACAACCTCCCGCACGACGTGGTGGTGGGAGACGAGCCGTACGATCGACCGGGCTCCGAAACGTCGTTCTGACCGATCGGACCTCTCTCCGCAGCACCTCGTCACCCGTCGGGTCAAGCTGTGCGGGGAGGAGCGAAAGTGTATTCGAAATCGATGGTGATGGTGCTGCTTTGGGGATGCCTGCCCGAGCAGCGAACGGTCGCGTGTGACCAGCCGGAGGGAGACCTTTGCACGGAGTGGACGATGCACCTCAGGGAACGGCAGGAGGCGGTCGTTTGTGGTCCCTATACGGCCCAAATCGACGCCTGTCCGGAAGGCGCCTTGGGCACTTGCACCGTCCAGTCCCGTGACACCGACGACTACTGGGTCCACCACTACTACTCGGACAACGGTCTGTACGACGCCGCCAGCGCCGAGGAGGATTGCGAGCGCGAGCCCGCGAGTACCTGGACGGCGGCCGGCGGCTAGCTAGCCTAGCGGTTCGGAGGCGGTGTGGGCCAGACCCACACCTTCGACCCCTCGGTCGCCGCTCGGTCGAGCGGCGCCGGGGTGAGCACCAGCTGCGCGTCGACCAGCCGGCGCAGGTGGGAGCGCGACACCCCCAGCCCCGCGCACAACACGGCATCGAGGCGGACCGCGGCGGGCCGCTCGAACCCGATCCGCGCCACGAACGGCGGCGACGCCACCGGCCGATCGACGCGGAACGTCGCGGGCTCGACCCGCCCGTGGCGCCGAAGCGTGGCCTCGTCCGAGGCGACGGCGTGCGCGACCGCGGGGTGATCGGCGTGGTACGCGTCGAGGCGCGCGCCGAGCGACCCGGGCGTCACCCGCTCGTGTACGGGCTGGTTCCACGTGCCGTCACACGCGGCGCAGCGGCGGATCAACCACACGTCGAGCCTGCGCTTCTGGGCGTTGACCCTGAAGCGGTCGCTCGACAGGAACGGGCGATCGACGCCGCACCTCGGGCAGTGACGGACCAGGCGGGGCGCTTCGATCGGGACGACGGTGAACGAGATCTCCGAGACAGGAGTGGGCACGAGGCCTCCGGCAGCGGAGGCGCACGGCCGGTGGGCGACGAGGCCGAGAGCGCGAGCGTGGGTGCGACGCGACGGGCGACGCCGCCTCGACGACCGCACGCTCCCGCACACGACGATGGTGGGGAGGGCACACCCGAGCCCACACGCGGCCCGAGGGACCGCGTGGCAGGGGGTGGCCGCTGGAACAGCCGTGTCGTCGAGGCGGGTCTACGCCGGGGTCATGCCAACCCGTAGCCGAGGTGCGCCGCCGGCGCACCCATCGGACACAATCTTCTGGACACGTCGGGTTGCGTGCTGGCGCTGGCCGGAAACGAGCTCGTTTGTGCGCGTACGACCCACAGGCCGACGTGGTGAGGTGCCCGTCTGAACAACGGGTGAGCCCGGATCGACTCCGGGGTGGGTCATTCGATACAGTTGAATGGGCGAGGCCGTCATCCCCGCGGTGTGCGCGGCGACGACGGCAACACGCGCAGGCCCGGGCTACTCGGCCCTGAACCTCTCGAGGTCCTTCTTCGCCTCCGCGACCAGCACCTCCCCTCCGCGCACGTCTCCCGTCCGCGACCACTGCAGCAACAGCTCGAGATCGGCGATCGCCTCGTCGACCGCGCCTGCGTTCTTGTGGCACCACGCGAGCTTGTACAGCGCGAACGGCGCGAGCGGGTCGTCGGGGCCGCCCTCCACCACCCGCTGGAACGCGATCGTCGCGGCCACCAGGTCCCCGCGCTCAATCGCGTCCTCCCCTTGGGCCACGAGGTCCCGGACCTCCTCCTGCGTCGGCCCCTCCGCGGTGACCTCCACCCCCTCAGGCGGGGCGGGAGCGTCCACCGGCCCAGTCGGGACCGGGCGGGCCTGTCGTGGCGTTCGCTGGGTCTCCGGACGGGTCTCGGCGATCGGTGTGTCCGCCGGCGCGCCTCCCGGCGGCCGCGCGGAGCCCTCGGCGGGCTGCGCCGGTGAGGGCCGACCGCCGACCCACACGCCGAGCGTGAACACCAGCGCCAGCGCGAGCCCCGCGACCCCGATCCGAACCCCGTCGACCATCGCGACCTCCAGCGGCACCGACACCGGAGCAGTGAACCGGTTCCCGCACCGGGCCCGCGACGTCACGCTGGTCGGGACGGAGAGGTCCTGGATAGCGTAGAACTCCAATCGAACTGCGATCACCGCTCGACCGTAGGAACCTCGATGACCCATGAGGAAGCCCAGGCCGTCACGCTCCGCTGGCTGGGTGAGGCCGGGGTGGCCCCCGGCGCGCGCGTGCTCGACTTCGGTTGTGGCCCCGGACACCTCACCGGGCTGCTCCTCTCCTGCGTCGGGGAGGGTGGCAGCGTGGTGGGGCTCGACAACCACGAGGGCTTCCTCACGTCGGCCCGCGCGCAGCACGCGGGCCGCGACGTGGTGTTCCACACCGCCGACCTGCGTGGGCCGCTCCCGCAGGACCTCGGCTCGTTCGACGCCGTCATCGGTCGCCGCGTGTTGATGTACCTCCCCGACCCCCGCGCCGCGCTCGAGCGCCTGTGTGCGCTCCTGCGCCCCGGCGGGCTCGTCTTCGTGCAGGAGTTCGTGTTGTTCGACACCCCCACGGCGCTGCCGCTGCACGACCGGGTGCGTGGCTGGCTGCAGCAGATGCTCGAGAGGGAGGGCGTGTCCTGGCAGTTCGGGCGAGAGCTGCCCCGCCTGTTCTCGGGGGCGGGGCTCCCCGCCCCGGTGATGCGCGCCGAGGCCGCCGTGGCAGCTCCCGGCCATCCCGACACGTTGGCCGAGCGGATCGGGTGGATGGTGCCACGCCTCGTCGACGCTGGCATCGCCGCGGCCGACATCGACATCGACAGCCTGGCCGACCGACTCCGCGCCGAGCGCGACACGGTCGGACAGCCGTGGTTCGGCGAGCTCGCCGTGGCGGCGTGGGCGCGCACCGGTCCGCGCTGACGCGGCGGCCCACACCACCGCCGCGATCACTCGCCGATCATCCGCGCGCGCAGCGCCGCCTCCGGGTCGGGGGTCACACGCAGCCGGGTGACCAGCGCCGACAGTTCGTCGGGCTGGGTCGGCAGGTTCCAGCGGCGGGCCGTGTCGTCGAAGTTCCCGAAGCTCCGGAGCTGGCGCGACCGTCCGAGCGCCTCCAACACCTGCAGGAACGCGGGCGCGAACGGGCCCGTTCCATCGCCGAAGCACAACGCGAGCAGCCCCTGGGTCACGGCGTCGAGGGTGAACAGGTCGAGCCGATCGAGGTCGACGGCCAACGTGGGGGCGGCCGCGAACGCGCGCGGGCTGCGCACGTTGGACAGCGCGATCGCCACTGCGCCTCGCAGGCGACCGTCCACGAACGGCAGCGACCCGTAGCTCGCCTGAAGCCCAGGATCGGCGTGCAACGCGGCGAGCAACACGTCGACCGCCGGTTCGGGGGTGTCCGGACCGAAGCGGCGCGCAGCGGGGAGCGCCACGCACAACCGCACCAGCGGGCTCGGGTGCTCGAGCCAGACCACCACCTGCTGCGGGGTGGTCTCCTCCTCGCCGACCAGGCCGTGTACGGCGATCGCCGCCACCTCTGGGTTCGGGTGGCTCACCGCCTCGCGCAGCAGCGCCCGGCCGGCCTCACCCGCGTGGGCCGCCAACGAGAGCACCGGCTCGGGGTGGGCCTTCAGGTGGAGGGCGATCTCGGAGAACCCCTGTTCGATCGCCCGTAGGGTGTCACTCGCCCCAAAGGCGTAGGGGTCTTCGTCGTCCTCGGCGTCTTCGGCGTCTTCGTCGTCCTCGACGTCCCACTCTTCTCGTCCTCCGACCCTGCGGCCGCCCACTCGACCACGTACACCAACGAGCCGAGAACCTTGCCTGGCTCCACGTTCGGGTGCGCCAGTAGGCGCAGCAGGAACGGCATCACCGCGCCTGTCGCGGGGTAGATCGAGCCCTGGTGTTCGATCTCGCCGAGGATCGTGCCCAGCGCCGAGCGCCGCACCGCCGCGATTGGCGACGTCATCGCCTGCAGCAGCGTCGGGAAGTGCTTCACCTGCTGGGAGTAGGCGCCCTCCACCTGGCTCCAGTCGATCTCGTCCACCCCTTGCAGCAGGTCGATCCGCGGGCCGCCACCCTCCCGCTCCCGCAACGCAGCGCCGAGGATCCGGCTCGGGTCGAAGTGCTCGTCCACGTGCGCCGAGATCTTCCCGTCGAGGTCCAGCGCGTACCGCGCGTCACCCTCCACCCAGGTCCAGTTCCCCACCGCCCGGCCGTCCACCACCCGGCCCTGCGCCTCCAGCTGCCCCTCCCGACGGAACGTCCAGCACATCCCTTCGCCGTCGCGGGTCGCACGGGACGACCGGCCGCGCTCGGTGCGGATGTCCTGGCCCACAGGCCGTGCTCGTCGTAGCTGCTGTCGGTGCGCGACCTCGGTCGATCGTGGTTCCACCAGGTCACCGACAGCTCGTTGCCGGCGAGGTCGTGGACCCGATCGACCATCGGCCGGCCGTCGGAGGAGAAGCTACGCTCGTACACGCGCTTGCCGTCGACGAACACCCGCTCGCGGTGGCTCACTCCGCCCTCGGACCACCACACGAACCGGCCGTTGCACGGCTCCACCGAGATCTCCTCCGAGGGCACCCAGTCCACGCCCGGACCCTCGACCCAGCCGCCGGACTCCAGGTCGTGCTGCGCCTGCTCGGGGACTCCGGCCGGTCGGTCCGGGATCGGCTGTCCGGCCTGGTCGACGTCGCGGTGGTCGGAGGGAACTCCGATGCGGCGCTGGGTGACGACCGAGTACGACCCGGCCCGAAGCTGCCGCTCGACCTGGGACGGGTCGTAGATGCGGGACTCGAGCTCGGCGCCGCGCCAGTAGCGTCGCTCGTACCGCAGCGCGCCGGCCTCGTCCCACCAACGCCACCAGCCGTGCCGCTCGGTGACGCGCTGGCTGCCGATGCCATGGAACCACAGCCGCGACTCGACGTCGAACGCAGCGTCCGGGCGAACCGTCGACGGCCGCTCCGGCACGGGCGCGCCGGTGTGCAGCCGCTCCACCCCAGCGGCGTCGAAGAACCGGGCCGGGCAGGGCACGCCGTCCACGAACGGGGTCCAAACTTCCCGGATCTCCGGTGGACACACCTCGGGTACGGTGTGCTCGGGCGTGGGCGAGTCGCTGCGCCTCCAGCGGATCTCCCCGTGGCGCAGGCCGTGGCGCATCTCGCCCCGCTGCGACCAGGTGCCGTCCGGGTGGAAGCGCTGGTACGGTCCGTGCGACACGCCGTACACGAGCTGCGACTCACACGCCAACGTCCCGTCGGGGCGGTGGTACCGCGCGGGACCGTGGTCGAGCCCGTCGACCTGGGCGCACACGAGGAACTCACCGCGCTCGGCGATCCACCGGGCAGCGACAGGCAGCCCCGGCGGGCGCTGCGGTTCTTCGGCCATCGGAACCTCCCCGCGGACCGTATTCGAGGCGCGGGGGGGCCACCGGTGAGGAGGTGTGAGAGGTGCGAGCCGGTCGGCGCCTACTCCACGAGCTCGGCCCGGAACGACGCGAGATCGGCTCGAGCCCGCTCGGTGGCGGCGGTGGGCGGACCCTCCTCCAGCCAGTCCACCGCTCGGGCCATCTCCTGCACCGCGCCCGGGACATCCCCCTGTTCGTACAGGCACCAGGCGAGCGAAGACGACGCCTCGGGAGCGAAGCCCGAGTCGGGATGCTCGTCCACGATCTGGCGAAACAGCTCGATCGCCCTCGGCAGGTCGCCGAGTTCCTGCCTCTCCTTCCCCTCGGTCAGGCGCCGCAGCGTCTCGCGCTCCCTCTGCCGTCCGGTCGGCTCCGGTGAGGCTGCCACCCGCACGGTCGACCCGGCGGGCTCGACCTGCACCGATCTCCGCGGGACGGCGGTGGGGAGCTCCCGGTGGGCGAGCCCGCCAGCTTCAGTCGGCTCCGACGCGGTCGACCGGACCGCCGGGTGGGCGAGCCCGCCAGCTGCAGTCGGCTCGGACGCGGTCGACCCGACCGCGGGGTCGCGGGCCAGGTACCCGCCGATCAGGAGGACCAGCGCACAACCGACAATCCCAGCGGGCCACCGTGACGACATCGTCCGACGGTACCGCCCCCGACCGACAGCGTCCACCGGGGCCCGCGGAACCGCGGAGCCGGCGCTACCGTCGCTCGTCCCGCTCGCGCGTGGCCCGCTCGCGCAGGCTGGACAGCAGCGCTCCCCACCACCGCCCGAGGTCCGCGAGGAACGCCGCCGGCGGCTGGCCGTGCCGCACCGGGTGGTCGGGTCGGAGCGCGGCGAACCCGCGGTGCTCCAACGTCACCCGCGTGCCCGACGCGGTCGGTTCGAACCGGATCTCCACCTCGGTCCGCTCGTGGGCGGCGAAGTTCACCCCGCGCCACTCGAACCGCAGCCGGGTGGGCGGCTCCCAGTCGAGGATCGTGCCCGCGACGTGCGCCCGCTCGCCGGCCGCGGTCTCGAACGACTCCACCAGCCGGCCGCCCGCGCCGCCCTCGAACCGCAGGGTGCCCGGCGAGCGGCCGCCCACGCGGTACGCCGGGCCGCGCAGCCACCAGGTGTCGGTCTGCTCGGTGAACACCGCGAACGCCACGCTCGGCGGCACGCGGACCTGCACGGTGACCCGGACCTGGTCTTCCCTCACGGCCGGTCCCGCTCGGCGTGGACCCGGAACGCCTCGAGCTGCGCGCCCCAGAACGACTCCACCTCCGCGACCCACGACCCGAGCTCGCCGAACGGCTCCGGGCGCAGGTGGTACACCCGCACCCGGGCGTCGCCCTCTGCTGTGTCGGCCTCCACCAGCCCGGCCTGGCGCAGCACCTTCAGGTGCCGCGACATCGCGGGCGCCGACAACGACAGCGCGCGCGCCAGCTCCCCCGCCGGCCGCGGCTGCCCCCGCAGCAGCTCGACCGTGCCCCGCCGGACCGGGTCCGCGAGCGCCGCGAGGGTCTGGTCGAGTGTCACTGCCGGCTCCGGAGCCGCTGCGCGAAGTACCAGGTGTGCCCTTCCGGATCTTCGCAGGAGTAGCCCAGATCCGACCAGTGCTCCGGGCCGTAGTCGCTGACCGTCGGCTCGGTGAGGATCACCGAGCCGGCCGACCGCGCGCGGGCGCAGTGCTCGGCCGCGTCGTCGACGTAGACCATCAACGACTGGGTGTTCGCCCCCTCGAGCGACCGGGGGCTGCTCGCGAACTTCCGCCCCGGGTTGTTGTTCCACCCCCCCTCGCCGCCGACCATGATCAGCCCCTCGCCGAACTCGAGCTCGGAGTGGACGATCGCTCCGCCCTCCCCCTCGATCTTCATCCGGATCTCGAACCCGAACGCGCGGCACAGCCAGTCGATCGCGGCCGCCGGGTCCCGGTAGTACACGGAAGACGAGATTCGGGGCCAGTCGGACGGCGTCGGACGCATGGGTTCTCCATTGATTCTGTGTTCTCGAAATAATTAACGCATTCGATAACAATCGCAAGGGCATCGGGAGTCGAACGGAAAGGATCGACGACCGCGGTCCGTGATCGGTGACCGCGCACGCACGCCCGAACCGCGATCGCGGCGCGGCACGGCACGTGCAACACCAGGGAGGCACAGGCCCGTACACCTCCCGAACCCGAAGTCCAGGAGTCCTCATGTCACGGAACCACAGCCGGCCAGTCTGGCACGATGGGCGCCTCACCGACGTCGCCTTCGACCACCGGTCGGTCACGCTGACGATCGACCTGGTCCCCCACTACAACGGCGGGAGCTTCTGCGTGGCGACGGCGCGGGTGACGGGGATCCAGAACGTCGAGGAGGCCCGCGCGTTCTTCGCGTCCCTCCCGCACCCCACGGTCGCCGCGCCGTTGGGGGTGCTGGACGTACGGACGGAGGGGGATGCCGTGGGCCTCCACCTGTCGGTCGGCTCGGAGGCGCGGTCGTTCCGGTTCGTGGGCGCGCGCCTGAAGGCGGAGTGACGGCCCGCAGCCGTCGAACCGTCCGAGCGACCCGAGGTCAGCGCTTGGGGGCAACCAGCGCGCGCGCACGCTCACAGTCCATGAACGCCGCGATCGACAGGCGTGGATCGTCGGGCGGGTAGAGCTCTCCGAGGGTCGGAGACTCCATTCGGTCGGGGCGGAAGTTGCGGTAGTCGCTCCGCGCCTCGCACCAGGCTCCGACCGTCCACTTCCCGCCCCAGTAGTACACCGCTACCGGGCGGACCACCCGCTCGGTGTGGCGCTCCTCCTGGTCGGTGTACCCGAAGATCAGCCGCCGACCGGTGGCGATCGCGCGGCGGACCACGGCGAGGTGATCCGAGCGCCCCGGCGGAGCGAGCGCGCGAGGGGCGAACAGCACCGCCCGCGCGAGCTCGTTTCGGATCGGTGCGGGCAACGCCGCTTCCAACCGCATCCGGAGGGTGGTCGCGGCGACGGCGAGCTCTGCGTCGGCCTGCTGCTCGACCATCCGCATTCCGAGGGACAACGCCTCGATCTCGTCGGCGGACAGGGTCATCGGCGGGAGCTCGAACCCCCTGCCCAGGCGGTACCCCACCCCGGCCTCCCCTTCGATGGGAACGCCGGCGTCCTCCAGCTCGCGCACGTAGCGGTACACCGTGCGGACCGACACCCCGAGGTCCTGCGCCAACGCCGCAGCGGTGGTGGAGCGCCGGGCGCGCAGCAGCATGACGAGCTGGAGTAGTCGGTCGGCGCGTTGCAGACGGGGACTCTATCGAGGGTCGGCGGACAGGCCCACCGGGTGGCCTTCTGGGTCGGCGATCACGGCGATGGTCACCCCGTCGGGCAGGGCCGTGGGCGGCACGAGGACGCGCCCGCCGTGTTTCTCTGCCCGCTCGATCGCGCTCGCGACTTCGTCGACCTTCACGTAGAACGTGGTCCATCCAGGCCCTGCGGGCGCCTGGCCCACGCCTCCCGGCAGCCCGTCCCAGTCTCGTGGGGTGGCGGCGTACGGGTGTCCCGGCAGGCGCTCCAACGCCCAGCCGAACAGCCCGCTGTAGAACGCGGTCAGCGCGTCCAGGTCCCGCCCTGTCACCTCGAACCAGCTCACGTGACCGACTTTCACTTCCATGACTTCCTCCGCCGCGGCGGACTCGTGCCGCGGCCGAGCACAACGTCGCCCGCGCTCCTGCCAACCTCCGTCAGCAGGGCGGGAGCCTGCTGACAGCCCTCGTCAGCAGAAGAGCCGAGTGAACACGTCGCCCCGCGGGGCGGATCGGTCGCCGGTGGCGATAGGATGCGCCGACCCCGGGGAGTCGGGAGACTCGACGGGTCGAACGGAAGGAGCACCGATGTGGATCGCGCTCGAGTCGCTCGCGCTGGCCGCCCGGACGTTGGAGGTCGGGCCCAGCGGCGGGTACACGTCGATCGGCGCCGCGATGTACGACGCTCGCGCCGGTGACACGGTGCGGGTGGCGCCCGGGGTGTACCGCGAGGTGGTGTGGATCGAACAGGCGATCACGCTCGAGTCGACCGGTGGCGCGGCCGAGACGGTGATCGCGTTCCCCGGCGGCTACGGGTGGTCCGCCCCGGTGGTGTACGTGCTGGGCGCGCAAGGGGCGGTGATCCGCGGGTTCACCCTCGACGGGACCGGCACCGGGAGCGCGATCAGCGTGGAGTACAGCGCGCTCGAACTGAGCGACGCCGTGTTGTTCGGCGCCGAGGACGAGAACCTGCACGTGTTCGCGGCCGACCTGGTGGTGCGCGACTCCGCGCTGCGGGGCAGCGCGACCGCCCACCCCCGCCAGATCGGCGTGTACGATGGGTCGCTCGAGCTCGAGCGGGTGACGGTGTCGAAGGGGTTCGACCGGTTCGACGGCGGCGGGCTGTTCTCCATCGCGTCCGACCTGACGATCCGCGACTGTCGGTTCAGCGACAACGAGGCCCGGCTGGGCGGCGCGATCGACGCGTTGACCACCGCCGACAACGTGGTGACGGTCGAGGACACCACCTTCGAGCGGAACGACGCCGCGTGGTACGCCGGCGCGCTGCGGGTCGAGGGCCAGGCGACCACGCTGGTGCGCAGGTCCACGTTCGTCGACAACCACTCCGCCGACGGGATGGGCGGGATCGACGTGTACGGCGCCACCCACTTCGAGCTCGCCGACTCCCAGTTCGTCGGGAACGTCGGCGAGTTGTGGGTGGGCACGGTCCTGCTGTACGACGTGGCCGACGCGTTGATCGTGCGCAACAGGTTCGTCGACAACCACGCCGGGGAAGCCGGCGGGGCGATCGGGATCGACGGGGCGACGGCCGCCGCGACGATCGCCGGGAACCTGTTCTGTGGGAACACCGCGGTCGAGTCGGGCGGGGCGCTGGCGTTCTCCGGCAACGGGGTGCTCTCCGCGGTGGTCGTGAACAACCTGTTCGTCGCCAACGATGCGCCGACCGGAGGCGCCCTCAGGACGTGGTCGAGCTCGGTACAGGTCGATCAGAACACGGTGGTCGGCGGGTCCACCGGCGACGCTGCGCTGTGGTTCACCGACTCGATCGGGTCGGCGGTCAACGACGTGTTCGTCGACCTCGGCTCGCCGCCGCTCGGCGCGGACCTGTACTCGGACCTCACCCTGGCCTGGTCGCTGTCGTGGGACGTGGGCGGGGCATCGATCGGGATCCCGGCCGAGCCGTCGCTGGTCGACGCCGATCCGGGCTTCTCGTCGTACGTGGCGGGAGACTGCGGGTCCGACCTCCACCCCGCCCCCGGGAGCACGCTCGTGGACGGCGGAGACCCGACGCGGCGGGACGCGGACGGGACCCCCTCGGACCTCGGCGCGTACGGCGGCGAGGACGCGCCGTTGTGGCTCGACGTCGACGGCGACGGGCGGATCGAGGGGGACTGCGCCCCGAGTGACCCGCGCGCCGGCGCTGGCGGCGAAGACGTCCCCGCCGACGGCGTCGACCCCGACTGCGACGGGATCGAGGCGTGCTGGAGCGATGCCGACGGCGACGGCGTCGGGAGCGACGCGCTCGGAGCCGGTCCACTGGGCTGCGCCTCCGACGGGTGGGCCCCCGCGACCGGGGACTGCGACGACCGCGACCCGAAGCGGGCGGGCGACTGCACGGATCGAGGCCGGCTGCCGTCGGCCTGGTTCTGCGGGACCACCCCCGCCGCGGGCCCGGCGCTGACGCCGTGGCTCGTGGCGGCGGCGGGGGTGCGCCGGCGCCGGGTGTACCCGCGGTGACGGGCTACTTCGCGGCGACCGACGGGCGCGCGAGCGCCACTTCGCACAGCCCGGCCAGCTCCACCATGCCGCGCACCCCGGCCTCGGCCTCTACCTCGGCGTTGAAGTTCGAGTTCGCGTTCACGTCGTACACGAAGCGGTTGCCGTCGCGGTCTTCGACGTACTCGATCCCGGCCACGTCGAGCGCGTGGGTCCGGGTGTACGCCACGAGGGCCTGGATCAGCGGATCGTCTGCGGTGATCTCCGGGCGGAACCGGAACTTGCTGCCCGGCGCCTCACCGACCGGGCAGAACGCGTCGTCGACCGCGCAGGCGTCCGCCGGGCACAGCTCGAAGCCGCCCTCGGTGCTGCTGCGCAGGGCGTACAGGAACCGGTGACCGACGATCTCCACCCGGGTGATCGACGCGTCGCGCGGCTCGATGTACCGCTGGAGCAGGGTGACCCCGTCCGGGCTCTGCTCGAGGCCCGCGTCCACCGCGGCGTCGAACGTGGCGAGGTCGCGGTACGACACCACGCCGAGGCCTTTGCCGCCCTGGTTGTGCTTGGTGACGAACGGCGCACCGAGCCGGCGCGCGGCGGCCCGCAGCCCCGCGGTCCCGACGACCGCGACGGTGTCCGGGGTGGAGATCCCGGCCGCGCGCAGGGTCCAGTCCTGCCGCACCTTGCTCACCTCGAGGGCGAACGCTCGGCTCCCGTTCAGGACCCGCCGGCCGCGCGCTTCGAGCCACCCGAGGAGCTCGGCCGTGTACCGGACGCCGCCCTGGTGGCCGCGGGTGTGGGCCGACGGGCTCATCCGGTTCACGAAGATCCCGTCCGGCGGCGCGCCGGTCAGGTCGATCGTCCCCCCGTCGACGAACTGCGCCTCCCACGGCAGGCGCCGGGCGTCGAGGGCCTCGGCGAGGGGCGGCAGCCAGGACGCGTTCTCGTACAGCACGTGGACAGCGGACATCGTCACTCCGGGTGGTGGGCCACGACCGAGAGAGGCGACCGTCGCGCTCCCCGGCCTCGGCCGGGGAGTTCGCGGAATTTCAGCGCGCGACCCCCCCGGCCAACCCACAGCAGCAGCAGCAGCAGCAAGCAGGGTTGGCGGAGAAGGAGGACACGCGGGACTCCGGGAAACGACGATCGGTAGCGTCGCCCGAGCCCGTCGTCAACGGATACCCTCCATGGGTGACGAAGCTCGCCCAGGTGCGGGTCCGAGGCCGGGACCTGCGGATCGAATACGCGTGGGTCGGGTTCGACGACGGCGCTCCGCTCCTCGTGTTCCTCCACGAGGGGCTCGGCTCGATCTCCGCCTGGCGCACGTTCCCGGACCGGCTGTGCCGGGCCGCCGGCGCTCGGGGCCTGGTGTACTCCCGCCCCGGGTACGGGCAGAGCACCCTGCGGCTCCCGGACGAGCGCTGGCCCGCGACCTTCCTGGAGGACCACGCGCGGGACGTGCTCCCGGCGCTGTTCGACGCGATCGGGCTCGACGCCGCGACGGTGCGGCCGTGGCTGTTCGGACACAGCGACGGGGCATCGATCGCGCTGGCGTTCGCCGCGCGGTCGCCGGAGCAGGTGGGCGGGCTCGTGCTCCTCGCGCCCCACCTGTTCGTGGAGGACGTGTCGATCGAGGCGATCACCCTCGCTCGCGCTGCCTACCTCACCGGGGACCTCCGCTCGAAGCTCGCCCGTCACCACGCCGACCCGGACTCCGCGTTCTTCGGCTGGTGCGACGTGTGGCTCGACCCCGCGTTCCGGCGCCTCGATCTCAGGCCACACGTCGCGCGGATCGGGTGCCCAGTGCTAGCGATCCAGGGGTTCGACGATCCGTACGGGACGATGGCCCAGATCGAGGCGGTCGCCGTCGGAGCACGACAAACCTGGCTCGTCCGCCTCCCGCAGTGTGGGCACGCTCCCCACCGGGACCAGGCGGAGGCGGTGATCGACGCGACCCTCGCCCTGTTGAGGTAGACCGCTCGGGAGGAACAGGCATGGAGGACGTTCTGCAGTTACGCGTCGTGGACACCGGCCCCGAGGCCCGGCGCGTGCTCGGGCTGATCGAAGGGGTCCTGCCGGGCGTCGACGCCTGCGAGGTCGGCAGCACGGCGGTCCCCGGGGTGATCGGCAAGGGGGACCTCGACCTGGTAGTGCGGGTCCCGGCCGACACGTTCGCGGCGGCCCGAGCCTCGCTGGACGCGCTGTTCCCTCGCAACCCCGAGCAGCTGTCCAACCAACAGTACCAGGGCTACGTGGTCCCGTCGGACCACGACGTCGCCATCCAGCTCACCGTGCTCGACGGCCCGTACGACACCTTCCACTCGTTCCTCGACGCACTCCGCGCCGACGCCGGGCTGGTCTCCAGCTACAACGACCTGAAACGGGCCTACGTCGGGCGGCCGATGGCCGAGTACCGGGCCGCGAAGGCAGCGTTCGTGGAGCAGGTGGTCAGGGCCGTGGAACTACCCCAGTGAAGTCACGGGTCGGTGGCCCACCACGCCGAGCCGACCCTCACGCGTCGACCTACCGCGACAGGCGGGGCCGACCGGAGAGTACGCCATGTGGTTGTTGTTCCCGCTCGCGACTGCAGCACCGCCGATCGAGTGCGCGCCGGCGCCCTCCCCTGGGTGGGAGCCCACCGCCGCCGGGCTGCGACTGATCGGTTCGGCGCTGGAGATCGCCGTCCCAACCGACTTCGTGGCCGCAGGAACCGCGCCGGGCGAGGACCTGATCCTCCTGGGCAAGGCCCGCCCCGGCACACCCAGAGTGGTGTTGGCGGTGTTCGTCCGACCGGCGTGCCAGAAAGGTGTGGTCGGCGCAGCGAACACGCTGTTGAACGCGGTCAGCGTGGCCCATCTCGGCAAGAAGCCCACGTTCGAGTACGGCACAGCCCAGATGGGCCCGGTGGTGGGCGAGTTCCGGTCGCGTGCGACCGGGGTGGTCGCGCGAGAGCGACACCCGCTATGGTTCCGGTTCGTGCCGGCGGTGGATTGGGGAACCTCCACCGTGGCGCTCGCGGCTTCGTGTCCGGCGCCGAGCGACACGGATCCGCCCTGCACCGAGCAACTGGACACGCTCGTGTCGGCGCTGCGGGCCTACGCGACCGCCCAGTGAAGCCGCCAGCACCTGGTGCTCCGCACCTGGACTGGCGAACACGCTGAGCAGGGCGGCTCCCGCGGCGAAGCGACAGCGGCCCCAGCTCGGGGTTGCTCCCGATGTACCCGACGGTCACGCTACGCGGCTGTTCGCCTCGGAACAACGCCGAGTAACACCACGCACCCGACCGCTTCTGCCGTTGCACCGTCCACACGGACCGCCTGCCCGTGGAGGACGCACCATGGTGGCGATGCCGAACCTGCGGAAGTGGTTGAGGCCCGTTTGACGCGACGGGGGACTACAAAAACCGTCGTTGAAAGTGGCAGGGGCAGGGGGACTCGAACCCGCGACCTGCGGATTTGGAATCCGCTGCTCTACCAACTGAGCTATACCCCTAGCGAGGGAGGGAGTAACACGGGCCGGCAGGGCGTCAACGCCACCGCACCGCGAGACCCGGCGACACCGCCCGACCCGGCAGCGTGCCCATCCGCGCCCCGTCCACCCGCAGCTCGGTGAGCCCCACGTCGAGGTGGGCCGACACCCCGGGCTCGAGTGACCACCGCTCCCCCAGGTACACGCCCGCCGCCAGGGTCCCCCGCACGAACGGCATCGCGCCGCGGCTCACCAC
>JBEBJC010000948.1:0-3517 GCA_040080105.1 Myxococcota bacterium | reverse complement strand
GGCGCGCCGAAGTCGAGCTCCCACTCCAGCGTGAGCGTCCCGCCGCCCACGGTCCCCGGGGCGTAGCCCGAGCGCCGCCCGTCGCCGCCGTGGTTGGTCCACCGCCCGAACAGCGTGGGCGGGCACGCCGGCGGGACCGCCGCGTCCGAGTCGTCACAGTCGCCGTCGACCTGCACGAACTGCGGCGCAGGCAGGCAGGTGTCGACCCGGGTGAACGGGTCGCCGAGCCCGTCGCCATCGAGGTCCGCGTACCACACGGAGTTCAAGCCGTCGTCGACCTCACCGTTGCAGTCGTTGTCGAGGTCGTCACACGCCTCGGCGTTGCCGGGGAAGCTCGCGGCGTTCACGTCGTCGCAGTCGGTGGCGTCGGCGACGAACCCGGCGGGCGCGAAGCACGTGGTGCGCGCCCCGTCCGGATCTCCGAACCCGTCGCCGTCGGCGTCGAGGTACCACACCGCGCCGACGCCGTCGTCCTCGATCCCGTCACAGTCGTCGTCAAACCCGTTGCACACTTCGTCGCCGTCGGGGGACACCGCCGCGTCGCCGTCGTCGCAGTCGCCTCCCCCCACCACGAACCCTTCGTCGTACGGGCAGATCGGCTGCATGCTGTCGTCGTTGCCGTAGCCGTCGTGGTCGGCGTCGATCCACCCGACCACGGTGAGGCCCTCGTCCGCGACCCCGTCACAATCCTCGTCGATCCGGTTGCACACCTCGACCCCGTTCGGGTTCACCGTCGGTTCGAGGTCGTCGCAGTCCCGGTCGTTGTTCGCGTAGCCGAACGGGATGTCGCAGCTCGTGACGGTGACGTCCGGCTGACCGAAGTTGTCCTGGTCCACGTCGAGGTAGCTGACGAACACCGGCAACCCTTCGTCTGCGATCGTGTCGCAGTCCTGGTCGCGTCCGTCACACACCTCGGACCGATCCGGGTACACGCCCGCGTCGGTGTCGTCGCAGTCGAGGTGGTTCTCGACCCACCCGGGGGCCGCCGCGCACCGGAGCACGAGCTCGGTTCCGTCGCCCCCGAACCCGTCGCGATCCGCGTCGGGCCAGGTGCGGATCAGCAGCTCCTCGTCGACCTCTCCGTCACAGTCGTCGTCGAGACCGTTGCAGGTCTCGCCGGCGGTGGGTCCGACCGCGGGGTCGCGATCGTCGCAGTCGACGCCGGCGAGCGCTCCGTCGCCGTCCAGATCGTAGATCGACACGTCACCTGGTCGGTCACACGCAGCGAGACCGACCAGCGGCAACCAGAAGCGTTTCATGGGGGACCTCGGGCGGGACGATGGTACGCCAGCGCCCCGATCGCGGTCCAGCAACGTTCGTCAGTGGAACCGGACGTACTCGAACTCCATCGGTCGATCGTCGACGCCCCGCCGCGGCGGGGCGATCCAATTCGCCACCTTTCCGGGCTCGTCGACCCGCCCGCTGATCACTTGGAGCCACGCGTCGTCCGACGCCGCCGGCAGCCAATCCGCGCGCTTCGCGTTCCAGCTCGCCTCGTCGACGAGCTCACCCTCGGGGGTGAAGTGGTGGCCGGCGTACAGCCCCTGGCGCCGGTGGAACTTGGTGCTCGGCAGCGACAGCCGGAACGACACCCCCTCCTCTGCGAGCGCCTTGTTCCAGCGCGCCACGCTCTTCGCGCAGTCGTCGCGGTAGTCCTCGCGCAGCACCTCGTTCAGCGCCCGGCGCATCGGGACGTCCTCGCGCACGAGCCGCCCGTCGCGCACCACGTCGAGGGTCTTGAACGCCTCCAGCAGCACGTGGTCGTCGTCGCGCTTCTCCTCCTGGAACCGCCCCTTGAGCCCCGCCGCGAACACCTCGGCGGCGTTCGCCGAGATCTCCGACCCGAACAGGTCGAGGCAGTAGCTGAACCAGTAGTTCACGTACTTCTGCAGCACCTGCAGATCGATGCCGCCGAGCTCGGACGCGAGCCCGTTCTTCGACTCGCGGGTCAGCTGGGCCGACCGCCGCACGATCCTCTCCACGCCGGTGTCACCCACGAACAGGTGGTGGGCCTCTTCGGTGAGCATGAACCGGCACGAGCGCGCGAGCGGGTCGAACCCGGACTCGGCCAGCGCCGCGAGCTGGAACTTGCCGTCGCGGTCGGTGAACATCGTGAAGCAGAAGAACGACAGCCAGTCTTCACACCGCTGGTTGAACGCGTCGAGGATCCGCGGCTTGTCGGCGTCACCGGCGCGCCGCTCCAACATCGCGTCGGCCTCGTCGCGCCCCTCGCGCCCGAAGTACGCGTGCAGCACGTACACCATCTGCCACAGGTGCCGGCCCTCCTCGACGTTGACCTGGAACAGGTTCCGCATGTCGTACAGGGACGGCGCGGAGGCCGCGAGGTGACGCTGCTGCTCGACGCTGGCGGGCTCGGTGTCGCCCTGGGTGACGATCAGCCGGCGCAGGGTCGCGCGGTACTCTCCCGGCACCTCTTGCCACGCGGGCTGGCCCTTGTGGTCACCCGACGGGATCTTGCGGTCGGCCTCCTCCTTCGACAGGAAGATCCCCCACCGGTACTCCGGCATCTTCACGAACCCGTAGTTCGCCCAGCCTCCCGGCTCGACCGACACCGCGGTCCGCAGGTACACGTCGTCGGCCTGGTGCCCCTCGGGGCCCATCTCGCTCCACCACGACAGGTAGTCGGGCTGCCACTTCTCCAGCGCGCGCTGCAGTCGCTTGTCGCTCGACAATCCGACGTTGTTGGGGATGCGGCTCTCGAGGTCGATCGCGGTCACTACAGCCTCCAGGTGCGGAGGAGCACCGCGTGCAAAGGCCATGCCGGCGATCCGGGCCGTGGCGCCCGGCGGGATCGGCCCGCGGGCGTGTGTTCCGACACTCCCAGGTGTGCGGGAACGCTCAGCCGCTCACAGCTCGTCGAGGAACATCGGGCACACGACGTACGGGTTCGGCGCCCCTTGCCGATCGCCCACCGCCAGCGTCCGCGCGAGCTCCACCTCGTCGACCGGATCGGCGTCGCCCCACTCCTGGAACAGCTCGATGTGATCGGCGTCGAGGGTGTAGCCGTACCGCATCGCGAAGTACGCCATCGACCGCGCCACGTTGCCCTTGTGCACGTCGCGGGGCTCGAACACCGTGTCCCCCGACGCGTCGCCGCCGCGGAGGCTGCCACCGGTCACCGTGCCGTCGTCGCTCACCACCACCCCGAACGGGAGGTTCCCCCGGAGCGAGTTCGTGTCGGAGTCGGTCGGGTACAGGTGGTGTAGATCACACTCGGCGGGGAACGTGTCGGCCCCCTGGGACTGCGGCCAGGTGTGCTCGGTGTTCATGTCGGTGGCGTCGGGCTTGTCGGCTCCCACCGCGACCTCGCGGCCGGTGTACACACACTCGACCATCCCGCCGGCGTCCTTGTCGAGCGTCACGAACATGAACGTGGTCTCGGCGCTGTAGTCGGTGCAGAACTGGGCCGAGGTCAGCGCGTTCAGCTCGTCGACGAGCGCCTGGCCGGTGAGCCCGCGGGTCGGGACCCACATCCCGGCCTGGTCACACGCCACAC
>JBEBJC010000947.1:0-3519 GCA_040080105.1 Myxococcota bacterium | reverse complement strand
AGCCCGCGGGAGGCACACGCCGCGCTGTACGCGCTGCGGGAGCTGCTCGGATGATCGAGGACGCGCTCGAGGGGTTCCTGTACTACCTGCAGGTCGAGCGCGTCCGATCCGGCCACACCTTGGCCGCCTATGGCAGCGACCTGCGGAAGTTCGTGAAGTTCGCCGCCGAGCGCGGGGTGTCGGACCCCGAGGCCGTCGATCGGGCGTTGGTGGCCGATTGGCTGGTGGAGCTCGACCAGCAGGGCCTGTCGACCCGGTCGATCGCCCGCGCGCGCACGAGCGTGCGCCAGCTGTTCAAGTTCCTGGTGCGCGAGAAGCAGCTCGACGCCGACCCGAGCGCGCGGGTGGCGGCCCCGCGGTTCCCCGCACCGCTGCCGAAGGTGCTGTCCGAAGCCGAGGTCGAGGCGCTGCTCGCCGCGCCCGATCCGGCGGACCCCCTCGGGCGGCGCGACGGGGCGATGATCGAGCTGATGTACGCCACCGGGCTGCGGGTGAGCGAGCTCGTGTCGTTGCCTCGCAAGGCGGTCGACGCCGAGATCGGGGTGCTTCGGATCCGCGGCAAGGGGGACAAGGATCGGCTGGTCCCCTTGGGCGACGTCGCGTTCGACCGGATGGTGCGGTACCTGCGCGAGGATCGGCCTCTGCACGATCCCGCCGGCGTCCGGGCGGAGGTGTTCCTGAGCCGGCGCGGGCGCGCCATGAGCCGCCAGAACTTCTGGCAGCGGCTGAAGGTGTACGGGGTGGCGTGTGGGATCCGCTGGGAGCAGGTGACCCCTCACGTGCTGCGGCACTCGTTCGCCACCCACTTGCTCGAGCACGGCGCCGATCTGCGCTCGCTCCAGGCGATGCTCGGCCACTCCGACCTCGGCACCACCCAGATCTACACCCACGTGACCCGGGCCCGCCTGCAGCAGCTGCACGCGCGGTTCCACCCGCGCGGCGTCCGCTGATTCTGGCGGCTACCGGAGCTCGCCGCCCACGACCAGCATGGCGCCTCGCTCCGACGGCACGCCGGACACGACCACCTTGTGCTTCTCGAGCGAGCGCAGGCCGGTCACCTGGTTGGCCAGCACGATCGCCGCGTAGGTGCCTCCCGCCCACAAGCCCCAGAACTCGCCTTCGGTCTGCGCCGACTGGTTCAGCCCAGCTCCCCACACCACCGAGGCGGGGACCGCGATCCCGACCCCCATCGCGACCCCGGCCCAGTCCTTCTGCAGCAGGGACGGCAAGCCGGGCACCGGCACGAACGACAACGACACCACGCCCTTCTCGGTCAGCTCGCGAGCACCCGCTTCGGGCGGTGGATCGTTGGTCGTGCGCGGCGGGCCACCACTCGGCGGGTCGAGCCCGAGCGCTCGGTGCAGCCCCGGCCACAGCTCCGCCCGGCCCGTGCCGTCGAGCACGATCTGCTCCGCTGGATCGGCCGCCGTGTTGAGCTTCGCGCTCATCACCCACCCGCCGGTGTCGGCAGGGCGGGCGGCGACCACCCACTTCCACGAGGACCGCGAGACTGCGGCAGCCATACACTCCACGTCCTGCTCACACGACGCGGCCTTGAACGCGGCCTCGCTCCCGACGCCGTTCCCTGGGGTGTCGACCGCCTGCGGCTCGACCCCGGGGATCGCGGCGAGCAACTCCAGCGCCTCCGCCCGGAACACATCCGGAAAGTCGTAGTACACGACCCACTTCGCCTGCGACTCGTACTGGGCCTGGCTGATCGGCACCATGTCGAGCAACAGCTCGAACGAGACGAGCATCTCCCCTTGGGGGGTGTGCACCCGCAGGCCTTGGGCTTCGGTGGCGAGGATCTCGGCCGACAGCACCCGCCCGTCGACCAGTTTCATCTGTCGGTACTGCGGCTCGACCGCGTGGGCGGCCGAGGTGGTCAACCACAGCACCACCGCCGCGCAGGCGACGATGGACCGTGAGGAGGCACGAGGGATCCGCGGGTTCATGGAGTGCCTGTGTCGGTGTTGGGTCCCACGAACCGCTCGGGGACCAGGCCGGCGCAACCGGCCGGGTACGTCGTCGGGTACGCATACACGGTGTAGCCCATCGGATTCGGTGGGTTCTCGCCGAGCGCGCCGGTGATGTACAGCGCGATCTCGTCGGCGTCGGAGGTGAAGAAGTTGCAGCCGGTCGTGTGGTTCTTCTCCGACTCCGGCTCCTCCGGATCGAGGGGAGGACAGCCACCCACCACGGTGGAGGACGGCGTCGTCGCGTCACCGATGATGTGCCGGGTGAGGAAGTCACCGGTGATGCAGTCGTCTCGGTACTCGTACGCGATGAGATCCCACGACGAGCTCCAGAACTGATCGAGCTCGATCAGCAGGCACACGGTGCCTCCGGGGTTCTTCAGCCGGAGGAAGTCCACGTCGCCGCTGTAGAGCCCGGGCAGAGTGGTCGCGTCGGGACACTGGTCGAACGTCTGCTGGTCGGGGGCCTCGGTGAGGATCCCCGGAGGCTGGGCGCTGCCGTCGATCGCCAACGCGTAGTACCTGGGGATCTCCAGATCGAGCAGCGGCAGCCGTTCGGGAGTGTTGGGGAAGTCCTCGATCTCCACGAGCCGGGTGTCGATCGCGATCTTTCCGTCGTCCGGGACCAGATCGTACCACTCGTACCCAGAAAACCGTGGCAGGTCGCTGCATCCTGACAAGGCATGGGTCCCGAGGACAGCCAGCCACGGCACGATTCGAAGCATGGGTGCAGTTCTACCCCGGCGGTGCCGCGCCGCACAAGCCGACCGCGTGTTATCCAGGCGCGTCGGAGGAATGGGTGGCGGACAAGACTGCGGACGACGACCTCGACCTCAAGCCCGCGGACGCGGGCGCCGCGTTTCGGGTCGAGATGTTCCTCACGAACGCATTGCTCGGGTACTGGAAGCACCTGGTGGCGATCGTGGTCGTGGGGCTGCTCGGTGTCCTCCTGTGGGGGCAGTACCGCGACTGGTACGTCTCGTCGCAGCGGGCGGTGACCACCGAGATCTCGAACAGCCTCCGCAAGCTCCCTGCGCCCGTCGAGGCGTTGCCCGAGGCGTTCGCTGCCGGTCAAGCCGACGCAGCGGCCGTCGAAGGGGTGGGCGACGAGCTGCAAGCGATCGCGAACGGCGCCAAGGGCCCGGCGCGGATCGAGTCGCTGCTGCTCGCGGCCGAGCTGTTCCGGATGACCAACAAGCCGGACAAGCAGCGGGTGGCGCTCGAAGCCGCCACCAACGACGCGGACGGCGCGCTGCGGTACGCCGCCGAAGCCGGGATCGCGAACCTCGACCTGGCGGAAGGGAAGGGCGACCTGGCGGTGGAGCGACTGCGCAGGTTGGCCGGAGAAGAGTCCGGGTTCCTCGCGGAGCAGTCGACGCTCGACCTCGCCCTCGCCCTCGAGGAGCTCGGCCGCAAGGACGAGGCGAACCAGGTGTACGTCGACTTCATCGCGACCCACCAAGACTCGCCGCGCGCCGAGCGCGCGAAGGAGCGGCAGCTGCGCCTCCAGGCGTCCGCCGCCGCACCGGCGCCCGCCCCGACC
>JBEBJC010000946.1:0-3519 GCA_040080105.1 Myxococcota bacterium | reverse complement strand
CTCCCCGACGCGTACCACGTCGGAGTTCCGGTCCGAACGCAATCCTGGGAGCTCGAGTCGCCGCCCGCGTGGACCGAGGTCACCCCCGCCGACCTCACCTCGTTGCCCCCCGCGTTCGACGGCCCGAAGCGGCTCATCGGCCACCAGCTCACCCGGTACTGGGACGACGCCCTCACCGGACCGCTGCCGGTCGGGGGCCTCGGCCTGCGCGCCGGGGTCCACCAGCGCTACGCCCTGGCGCTCACCCCGTCGGTCCTCACCGACGTCTACGGGGATCGGGTCACCCCGGCCCACCTCGTCGACGCGGGCTACGTCGCCGACCCCGAAGACACCGGCACCTCCGAGGGGTGGTGGATCCCGTCCGGCCGCACCCCGCTCGACCCGACCCGGTTCTACCAGCCCACTGCCCACCTCGACCCGTTCGGCAACCCGACCGCCCTGACCTGGGACGCCGACGCGCTGCTGCTCACCGCGGTCGAGGACGCGGTCGGGATGCGGGTGACCGCGGACGTGGACTACCAGTCGATGCAACCGGTTCGGGTGACCGACCCGAACGGGACCACCACCGAGGCGACGTTCGATCCCCTGGGTCGGGTGCTCGCCACCGCCACCCGGAACGGTCCCGACGGCGACGCACCCGGCGCCGTCAGCGCGACGTTCACCTACGACACTGACCACACACCGGCGTCGGTGCACGCGTCGGTGCGGGAGCGGTACGGCGAGGACCGGTGGCAGTCGTCGTGGGTGTACAGCGACGGCGGAGGCGCGGTGGTGCAGACCAAGGTCCAGGCCGCCCCCGACGCGGACGGGAAGCCACGGTTCGTCGGGACCGGCCGTACGATACGCAACAACAAGGGCCTCCCGGTCCAGCAGTACGAGCCGTTCTTCAGCCCGACCTCCGGGTACGAGGACGACGACGTAATCGTCGCGACCGGGGTGACGTCAATTTGGGACTACGATCCCGTCGGTCGGAGAACCCAGGTCACTCTGCCGGACGGCCACCTCCGGCGGTGGACGTACACGCCGTGGCAGGTCTCGGCGTACGACGAGCACGACACCGACCCGACGAGCCCGTTCCACGACACGCCCGCGACCACGCACCTCGACGCGCAGGGTCGGGTGTTCCGTTCCACCGAGACCCCGGACGGCGTGACCGAGCACGTCACCCACCTGACGCTCGACGTACAGGGCAACGTGCTCCAGGTCACCGACGCGCGCGGCAACGCGACGCAGGTGCAGACGTTCGATCTCGTCGGCCGCCCGCTGTTCACTGGCGCGGCCGACGAGGGCTACGACGGGGTGAGCGGGCGCGGGGAGACCCGGATCCTGTTCGACGTTGCGGGTCAGCCGCTCCGCGTCTGGCGGAGCGGGAATCTGGTGCTCCGCACCGCCTACGATGCGCTGCGGCGCCCGGTCGGGACCTGGGTCGACCACGGCGGCGGGGAGCGCCGCTCGACCCGCACGGTGTACGGCGACGCGCTGCCCGAGCCGCCACCGTTCGCTCGGGGCCGCCCGGTGCAGGTCGACGACCCGGCAGGCCGAGTTGCGCTCGGGTACGACTTCCGCGGGCGAACCGTCTCGCAGACCCGCCAGGTCCTGGCGGACCTCACCGTCGACCCGGATTGGGCCGCAGACCCAGCGCTCGACCCGGAGCGGTTCACCGTCACCACGGGCTACGACGCGCTCGACCGGGTGACGTCCGAGGTCAGCCCCGACGGCTCGACCACCGCCCGCACCTACGACCCAGGAGGCCGCCTCGTCGCCGTCGCGGTGGCCCTCCGCGGCGCCGAACCCGCCACCTCGTTCGTGGACCACATCGCGTACGACGCCCGCGGCCAGCGGCTGTCCATCACCTACGGCAACCGGACCGCCACCACCTACACCTACGACCCACTCCGGTTCTGGCTGACCCGCCTGCACACGCTCCGCGGCAGCACCGCGTTGCAGGATCTGCAGTACACGCTCGACGCCGTCGGCAACATCACCGAGATCCGAGACGACGCGCAGCAGACCGAGTTCTTCGCGAACGCCCAGGTCAGCCCGACCCGGACGTTCACCTACGATGCGCTGTACCGCCTGACCCGCGCCACCGGGCGCGAGAAGGTGGAACAGCGTCAGACCACCGCGTTCTACGCCGAGTACGCCGGTGCCACGGGGGCGATCCCGGACCCGGGCGACCCGGCCCTGCGGCAGTACACCCAGTCGTACCGGTACGACGGCGTCGGGAACCTGCTCGAGATGAAGCACCAGCAGGGCCTGGGCGGGATGGTGGCGTGGCGCCGGGGGTACGCGTACGGGGCGGGCAACAACCAGCTCGTGAGCACGAGCGCGCCCGGCGACGACCCCGACGACCCGGAAAGCCACACGGACCGCTACCCGTACAACGAGCGCGGCGCGATGACCGCGATGCCGCACCTGCCGGCACTGGTCCGCGACCCTCTGGACCAGATCCGCCGCGCGGACCTCGATCTGGCCGGCAGCGTCGCCTGGTACGCGTACGACGCTGCCGGGCAGCGGGTCCGCAAGCGGGTGGACAAGGGCGGCGTTCAAGAGGAGCGGATCTACGTCGGCGGGTACGAGGTGTGGCGGAAGCGCACCGTGTCCGGGGTCCAGGAAGAGCGCGAGACGGTGCACGTGATGGACGACCAGCGACGGATCGCGCTGGTCGAGACGCTCACGGTGACCGGCGGTGCCGTGGTCGCCGAGCCGACGCCCCGCCTGCGGTACCAGCTTGGCGACCACCTCGGGACGGCGACGTTCGAGGTCGACGAGGTTGGCGCCGTCATCAGCTACGAGGAGTACCACCCGTACGGAACTACGGCCTGGTGGGCCACGAACGGCTCCACCGAGGTGAGTGCCAAACGTTACCGGTACACCGGAAAGGAGCGAGATGACGAGACCGGCCTCGGGTATCACGGCGCAAGGTACTACGTGGCGTGGCTGGGGAGGTGGGAACGGGCCGATCCGGAACGATTGGTTGATGGACCCAACAGATTCTGTTACTGCCGCGGATGTCCGATCCGGGGACACGATTCAACCGGGACGCGTACTGTCGAGGACGGTGTCGACCCAGTGCCCGATGCCCACTCCGATGCGTCCGTCGACGAAGACATGCTGGAGGTGGAGGTTGTCGCACGTCGCGATCCAACCGCATGGGACAGAATAAGGGCAGATCCAGCTGACTTCATTCGCGAGGTCCTTCGTGAAATGGGTCGTGGACTCTTTGGCATCCATACATCAGTGGAGAATGAGGACTACGCGATAGACGCTGCCGCCAAGTACACGAGGGGCGCAGCGGACAGTGCATCCACCGTTGTGACCTCGCCCTACTCACCCGTGAACTGGGGCATGACGCCGATCCTGGGGGCCGATGCAGTGGAAGCGGGTGCCACGCAGGTGGTTTCAGGGCCGCTCGATGCCTTGCTTGGCCCGGAGTCCAAAGCACCCGGTGACTACTTCTACGAGGGCGGGTATTCGTCAGAACAAGCCGTCTCAACGGCCCGCGCTGCGGCTAGCCTC
>JBEBJC010000945.1:0-3528 GCA_040080105.1 Myxococcota bacterium | reverse complement strand
GAGGGCACTCCCCCCACCGCGTGATTCCATCGGATTATCGTCGTATCACCGATGTAACCGCGATCGTAACCATCTCCGGGGCGACGGGCGCGAGTAGAATCGCGCCATGGCAGGAACCCCCGCTCCCGCGGACGTACGGTGTTGCGCTTCGATCGACCTGCAGTGGACCCAGCGGGTGGTCGACGGGCAGTACGCCGACGTGAACTTCTGCGCCTCGTGTGGCCACGTCCACCGCACCGAGAAGTACCAGGTCTCGCTCCGGTTCCCGTACTCGGATCGGTGCATCAACTGCGGCGGCGACCTGGTGTTGCTCACCGAGGTCGGCCCGTACGAGACACCCGATCCGACGCAGATCCGGTGCACCGACTGCGGCCTGACGGACTCGGCGAACCGGGCGCTGCACGAGCGGCTCGCCGCGATCCACCCCGACGCGCGGTTCCTGTCGGCGAGCCAGGCGCTGGTCGACAGCGGTCGGTACGTGCTCGCGCTGAAGCTCGCCACCGCGGAGGTCCGGTACGGCGAGGACCCGGTCGCGGGCGAGGTGCAGCGGCTGGCGGTGCTCGAGGCGATGAACGAGTACGACCGGGCGCTCGACGAGGCGTACGAGTGGTCCGAGCGCGAGGGCTGCCCGACCCTGGTGTGGGGGGTGATCGCGGAGCTCGAGGCGGGCTCGGGCAACGTGGGCGGGGCCCTGACCGCGCTCGAGCGGGGCCTGTCGTTCGAGCCGGACAACGCCGAGTGGTGGCTCGACTACGCCGAGGTGAACCTGCACCTCGACGATCGACCCAACGCGGTGCGCGCGGCGGGCAAGGCGCTGCCGGACATCCGCAACGAGGAGCGAGCGATCGCGGTGCTGTCGGAGGTCGCCGAGCGGTACTACGCCGCCGGGATGTACGCCGAGGCGCTGTCGGCGTGCTCGATCGCGAACGAGCGGCAGGAGCGGTACGCGTCGATCGCCTGGCTGCGCGCGCGGATCTCCGCGGTGAACCAGGACACGAACTACCTGGTGAAGTGGCTCGAGATCACGGTCGCGCTCGACCCCGGGCACGCCGAGGCGAAGGAGATGCTCGAGCCGTACAAGAAGCGGAAGGGCTGGTTCTCCTGGTAGCTCGCCCTACGCGAGCTCGAACCGACCCACCGGCCCGACCGGGCCGCGCAGGGTGATCTCGAACGCCGGCCCCACGTCGACCCACAGCGACCCGCCCGGCATCTGCACCTCGACCCGCCCCGGCGGGATCCGGCCGTCGCGCACCGCCGCCGCCGCGACCGCGCACGCCGACGAGCCGCTCGCGAGCGTCTCCCCTGCGCCGCGCTCCCAGATCCGAGCCTCGAGCTTGCCCGGCCCGACCACCCGCGCGACCTGGACGTTGGTGCGGTTCGGGAACGCCGGGTGCCGCTCGATCGCGCGCCCCCACTCCCGCCACGGCAGCGCGTCGAGGTCGGGCTCGCCCCGCAGCAACACGCAGTGCGGGTTGCCCATCCCCACCGTGACCACCGGGGGGCCTCCCGGGTCCAGCGGGGCGTCGATCCGCGCCACGTCGACCGGGATCTGGCCGGCGTCGAACCGGGCCCGCCCGAAGTCGATCGCCACGTCGAGCCCGTCGACCTCGGCCGCCACCCGGTCGCCGGCGACCTCGATCGCGAACGCGCTCGGCGCGCCGCGGAACCGGCGCAGCCACCACGCGTAGATCCGCAGCCCGTTGCCGCTGCGCTCGGCCACCGACCCGTCGGGGTTCCAGATCCGCACGCCGTACGCGCCCACCGCCGGCAGAGGCTCGAGCACCCCGTCGCCGCCCGGTCCGCGGTGCCGGTCACACAACGCGCGCGCGAGGTCCGGGTCGAGCGCCGGGCCGCGCTCCAACACCAGGTAGTCGTTGCCGAGCCCGTGGGCCTTGTACAGGATCATGGGGCACCGTACCCTGCGGCGGGCCGGGAAGGAACCGCCCGCCGCGCGGGTCGGGTGTGGTACACAGGACGCGTCGGAGTGCCCCATGTGGTCGTTGCTGTCGTCGCTCGCGTTCGCCCTCGACACCCCCCAGTCGCTGCTCACCGAAGGCATGGCCGCGCAGCGCGCCGGCGATTCGGCGACCGCGATCGCCCGGTATCAGGCGTGCATCGGGCTGGATCCGAACTTCGTCGGCTGCCACTGGGAGGTCGGCTGGAGCTACTGGACCCGCAACGACTGGGCCCACGTGGTCGAGCACTGGCGCAAGGTGCAGACGCTCGACCCGGCGCACGCCGACCTCGGCAAGTACCTGCCCACCGCGGTCGCGAACCTCGAGGGGATGCAGGCGGTGCAGCCGGCGATCGCGAGCGCGCCCACCACCGCGCGGCCCGCGCTCCCCACCGGCACCACGATCCGGCTGCGCGCGGTGGGCGACCTGATGATCGGCAGCGACTTCCCCGAGCCGATGTTGCCCCCCGACGACGCCGCGCACTACTTCGACGGGATCTCGGACTGGCTGCGCGACGCCGACGTCACGTTCGGCAACCTCGAGGGCCCGCTGTGCGACAGCGGCACCACCAACAAGTGCAAGCCCGGCCAGAACTGCTACGCGTTCCGCTCGCCCACCCGGTACGCGAAGCTGTACAAAGACGCCGGGTTCGACGTGATGTCGACCGCGAACAACCACGCCGAGGACTTCGGCGTCGAGTGCCGGGTGGTCACCGAGGACACGCTGAAGTCGGTCGGCCTCGCGTACTCGGGCCGCCCCGGCACGATCGCGACCCTCGACGTGAAGGGGGTCCGGGTGGCGGTGATCGGGTTCCACACCAGCACGAACTCCCACTGGGTCAACGACCACGACGCAGCGGCGGCGCTGGTGAAGGGGCTGGCGGCGAGCCACGACCTGGTGATCGTGAGCTTCCACGGCGGCGCGGAGGGGAGCAAGGCGACCCACGTGATGCACGGCCACGAGATGTTCTACGGCGAAGACCGCGGGGACCTGCCGGCGTTCGCGCGGGTGGTGATCGGCGCCGGCGCCGACCTGGTGCTCGGGCACGGGCCGCACGTGCTGCGCGGGATGGAGGTGGTCGACGGCCATCTGGTGGCGTACTCCCTCGGAAACTTCGGCACCTACGGCCGGTTCAACCTGTCGGGCCCGATGGGCCTGACCGAGGTGCTCGAGGTCACGCTCGACGCAGAGGGCAAGCTCGTGTCGGGCAAGATCCTCGCGGCGAAGCAGGAAGGGGACGGCATCCCGGTGAAGGACTCGACCGGCGCCGCGATCGCCACGATCCGCGCCCTGTCGCAGGAGGACTTCCCCGAGACGGCGCCGGTGATCGCCCAGGACGGTACGTTCGCCCCGAGGTGATCGTCCCCCGCACATCCGAGGGAATTGTCCAGTCCGATCCCCCTCTCCACCGCAGCGGCGGAGATTCGGCCGACATCCAAGGGAATTGTCCAGTCCGATCCCCCTCTCCCCCGCAGCCCACGGGGTGCGGATCACGCTTTGTCAGGTGAGCCGTCGGCTTTTGGAAGGGGTGTGGATCCGCTCCCGATCGGGTAACCCGCGGGTGCGCGCAGTC
>JBEBJC010000944.1:0-3529 GCA_040080105.1 Myxococcota bacterium | reverse complement strand
CGCGCTCGACCTGCTGGAGAACGCGCACTTCCTCGCGATGCTCCGGAGCGCCGAGCTCGGGTCGCCGCCCGGCGCCGCCGAGATCACCGGGCAGGTGGTGGAGAGCACCGTGAAGTTCCACGTGTCGTACCTGGGCTTGCTGCTGCTGTCGCTCGGGTTGCCGCGCGACACCCGGGCCCACCGGGCGCTCGCCGACCTCGGGATCTACGTTCAAGGCCCGGTGGGGGTGCTGATCCACGTCGCCCCACCGGCCGTCGCGGTGCCGCTGGTGTTCGTCCGGTTCACCTACTTCCTGGTGGCGCTGGTGCTCACGGGGTGGCTCTACGGGCGATCCGGCTCAGGTGCTCGGGGCTGATCCCCAGGTACGAGGCGAGGTGCCGGCGCAGCACCCGGCGGTCGAGCGCCGGGTGGTCGGCGCACCACCGCGAGTACCGCTGCTCCGCGGTCAGCGCGAGCATCTGGTGCTCTCGCTGCGCCTTGCGCACGTACAGCGCCTCGGCCACCCGGCGCATCAGCTGGTGGACCGCCGGGAACCTCTCGGCGAGGGCCTCCTGCGCGGCCCACGGCCACGCGTAGGTCTCGGTCGGCTCGAGCGCCTCGATCCACGTCACCGCCGGCGCGCCCGACAGCAGGTCGAGCAGCGAGCCGGTGGCGCCGCCCTCCGCCACGAACGCGCGGGTGTGCTCCTCGCCCTCGGCGGACACGTACAGCTCCCGCACCAGGCCGCGCACCACCCAGTGGCAGGTGGTGGCCCGATCGCCGCCCCGCAGCAGCCACTCTCCCGGGGCGTACGCGCGCGCCTCGGCCAGCGCGACCCACGCGTCCACCGCGGGGGCGGGGAGGGGACCGAGCGTCGACAGCGCCGCGCGGAGAACGTCGGCGCTCACGGGCGCAGCAGCCGGAGGACCGCGTCGACGACCCCGGGGACGGTGTGTGGATCGGCCATCACGTCGACCGCGAGCCCGCGCTCGGTCGCCACCCGCGCGGCCGACGGCCCGATCACCACCACCTTGCCGAGCCCGTCGCGCGCCTCGGGCGGCACCGCGAGCGCGAGCCGCTCCGCCGCCGAGCCCGACAACACCGTGGTCGCCGCCACCGGGAGCTGGCTGCGCAGCCGCGCGCCGAACCCGGTCGGGGCGACGTTCTCGTACGCCACCACGTCGACCACCGAGGCCCCCGCCAGCCGCAGCCCGTCCGCTGCGACGGGCGTGGCCAGGTCGGCGCGCGGGTAGATCACCGTCTGCCCGGTGAGATCGCCGAGCGACACCACCAGGTCGTGGGCGGTGGCCTTCTCCGGGATCGACGTACAGCGGATCCCGAGCTCGAGCAGCCGCCCCGCGCTCGCCGGGCCGACCGCCGCCCACCGCGCGTCACGCCACGCGCTCGGTGCCCCCGCCGCGATCACGTCCGCGGCGGTCGCGCTGGTGATCAGCACCCAGTCGGCCTTCGGGTGAGCGCGCGCGACCTCGGCCAGCGCGAGCGGGGCCCATCGACGCTCGATCAGCGGCGCCAGCACCGGCTCGAACCCGGCGAGGGCCAGCGCGTGCACCAGCGCCGGCGCGTCCTCCGCCGCGCGGGTCACCAGCACCCGCGGCCCGCCCCCGAACTCGATCATGCCAGGGGTCGCAGCCGGGCGAGGTCCTTCGCGAGGTTCTTCTGGTGGGCCTCGAGGGTGCCGCCGCCGATCTCGAGCAGCTTCGCGTCCCGCCACAGCCGCTCGACCGGGTACTCGCGGCAGTACCCGGCGCCGCCCATCACCTGCATCGCGTAGTCGGCGACCGTCTTGCCCACGGGGGCGGCGAACAGCTTCGCCGCGTCCGACCCGAGGCGGTTCCGCTGGTCCGGCCCGACCTCCCGCGCGACGTTGTACACGAGGCATTTCGCCGCCTCGGTCATCGCGTACCCGTCGGCGACGTACCGCTGGATCTGGCCGTGGTTCAGGATCGGGACCCCGAACGTGCGGCGCTCCTGCGCGTGTCGCACCATGATGTCCACGCAGCGATCGGCGATCCCCACCGACATCGCGGCCAGGGTGAGCCGCTCGATCTCGAGGTTCCGCATCATGTGGGTCACCCCGCTGCCCTCGGCCCCGAGCAGGTGGGTTGCGGGGACGCGGCAGTCGTCGAACACGAGCTCCGACATGGTGGAGCCGCGCATCCCGAGCTTGTCGATGTGGTGCGAGGTGGAGAACCCCGGGCAGTCGCGGTCGACCACGAACGAGGTCACCCGGCCGTCGACCTTCGCGTACACCAGGAAGCAGAAGCCTTCGCAGCCGTTCGTGATGTAGGTCTTCGTGCCGTTGAGCACGTAGTGCGACCCGTCGCGCACCGCGGTGGTGGTCATCGCGAGCACGTCGGTGCCGGCCCCGGGCTCGGTCATGCCCATCCCGGCCACCCACTCGCCGCTCAGCACCTTGCCCAGGTACCGGTCCCGCTGGGCGTCGTTGCTGCAGTGGAAGAAGTTGTTCACGAACAACATCGAGTGCGCGAGGTACGCGAGGCAGAACCCGGGATCGGACTTCGACAGCTCGTGGTGCACGATCACCGCGCCCACCGCGTCCATACCGGCGCCGCCGTGCTCGGTCGGCACGGTGAGCCCGAGCAGGCCGAGCTCGCCGAGCTTGCGGAACAGCTCCATGTTCAGCACGCCCTTCGCGTCGGACGCGGCGGCCTGCGGCTCCACCTCGTTCCGGGTGAACTCCGCGACCAGCTGGCGGAGCAGCGCGTGATCCTCGGTCGGGTCGAACAGATCCCTGGATGAACCGTTAATCGGGTGATTTCCTGACATTTCCTCGTCCCGGTACGCTGGTGTCGTCCGGTCTCTAACATACCGCCCACCGGATAAGGTACGGCCCCCAGCCTCGCGCGGAGCCCGCACGTGCCGAAGAAGTTGTTCCTGATCGACGGCAGCAACCACGCGTTTCGAGTGCAGTACGCGCTGCCCCCGCAACACGCCTCCGACGGGTTCCCGACCCGTACGTTGTACGGTTTCACGCTTCTGTTTCAGAAGATGATGCGCACTTACCGCCCCGACTTCTGCGCCGTGTCGTTCGACGTGGGCAAGTCGTTCCGCAGCGCGGTGTACGACCAGTACAAGGCGACCCGCAAAGAGATGCCGGAGGACATGAAGCGGCAGTGGTCGTGGATGCCGAAGTTGGTCGAGGGCTTCGGCTACCGCTGCATCATGTCCGAGGGATACGAGGCCGACGACGTGCTCGCCACGCTCGCCTTGCGGTTCGCGAGCGACGACGTCCACGTGTACATCGTCACCGGCGACAAGGACTTCGGCCAGGTCGTGTCGGACCGGGTGTTCCTCGTCGACGACGCGAAGGGTCAGGTGCTCGGGCGCGACGCGATCGTGGAGAAGCTCGGGGTCCCGCCGGAGAAGGTGATCGACGCCCTCGCGCTCGCCGGCGACACGTCCGACAACATCCCCGGGGTGCCGGGCATCGGGATGAAGACCGCCGCTCAGCTGCTCGAGGCGTGGGGGGATCTCGAGGGGATCCTCGCCGCGGCGGCGGGGGGGAAGA
>JBEBJC010000943.1:0-3530 GCA_040080105.1 Myxococcota bacterium | reverse complement strand
CCCGGGGAGCACGTTCGAAGCCACCCGCACGCTCGCCGGGCTCGCCCTCGCGGTGCGGCGCGACGACCGGACGTGGGCGGCCGCGTGGGCCGCCGCCGAGCGAGCGCTGTTCCGGGTCCGCGACGCCGACGCGCCGTGGCTGCTCGAGCTGGCCGGGCGGCGCGCGGTGGACGCCGGGCGGACCGAGCGGGCGCGAGAAGTGTGGGGGCTCGCGACCGCCGCGTACCGCCGGCTCGGCCGACCCACCGACGCAGGGCGGGTCGAGCGCGCGGCGGAGACGCTGGGCCGCTCTCAGCTCGGCTGACTACGAGCCGCCGCCCACCGTCTCCGAGGTCTGCCCGCCGCCCTCGACCTGCGAAGACGCCACGGTGTAGGTCACCAGCACCGTCGCGAGCGACGGGGGCACGTACTCCATGAACGTGATCGAGTTCCGGTTCCGGTCGTACACCCAGTCCCCTTCCGGCGGATCGCCAGCGACCTCGTCGAACGACAACAGCGCGCCTTCGGCGGTCTCGACCTTCACCGTGATCGTGGAAGCCACCGGGATCTTCGACAAGAAGTACTCGCGCTTCAGCCCGGCGGCCTGCGCTCCGAGCTGGTCGAGCAGGTCGGCCCAGTCCTCGCGCGAGATGTCCCACACGATGCCGCCGATCTCTTCGCTGGTGCGCACGTAGGTGGTGCCGAGGTCCGGGCACTCCTCGGTCGACGACACGCAAACGATCGAGTTGAAGGTCCGCTCGTCGGTCTCTTCCTTGAGCGAGTCGTACCAGTCGACGAACTCGGACTGGCTGACGTACGAGGCCGGGGTGAAGTCGTCTTCGTTCGACAACACCGTCGTGTGCAGCGAGGCGCCCTCCCGGTAGAACCCGGCGTTGTAGGTGTCGCCCAGGTCCTCGATCGACGCGTAGGTCGTGCCGAGCCCGCGCTCCTGACCCGAGCCCTCGGTGCCGACCGTGGCCATGTCCATGTACACTTCGATCGGGTTCGGGGTCTCGGTCTCGATGTACTTGAACCCCATCCCGTACTGGAGCCGGCCGCCCTGGTTCGGGTCGTCGAGGTCGGTGGTGATGACCCCGATGTGGAAGTCGAGGCCGGACCCGATGAAGTAGTCCATGAACCGCGGGAAGTTCTCGGTGACCTTGTCGGTGAGGCTGCCGTGGCACCCGGTGACGCACGACATCGAGCCGGAGTTGTCCATCACCCACATCACGTCGACCATCGGCGTCGTGACCTGCACGATCGCGTCGGTCACCACCTCGTCCTCGAGGGCGGGCGGGTTGGACACGAGGTCGGGCAGCAGCGACTGCAGGAACCCTTGGTCCGACTGGCAGCCGGCCAACAGCGTGGCACCGACGAACACGAGAGACGCGACGCGATTCATGGGAGCTCCGAGGTCACGGGTGGCATGCCCTGCCGGTTCGACCGTCGTCACTGGCTTCGTCGATCATAGCCGGGCGGCCGCTCGGCGGCTCGGATCACGCGATCTCGCGGATCTGCCCGTGATCGCGCAGCCGGCGCAACGCCTCCTTCTCCAGCTGGCGCACCCGCTCGCGCGACAGCGACAGCCGGCGGCCGACCTCGGCGAGCGACAGGGGCGGCTCCCCGTGCAGTCCGTACCGGGACTGCAGCACGATCCGTTGACGCTCGTCCAGCTCCTGCTCCACCGCCGCGATCGCGAGGCGCGCTTCGTCGCGGTGGATCGAGTCATCGAGCGCGTCGACGGCGTCTTCGTCGGCCAACATCACCCCGAGCGCGCGGTTGCCGTTGTCGTCGACCGGCTCGTCCAGCGAGACCGCGTCGCCGCGCGACAGGAGGAACTCGGCCCGGTCAGGATCGACGCCGGCTTCGGCCGCGATCTCCGGGATGGTCCACTCTGCCCCGAGCCGCTCGTGGTCGAGCTGCGCCTTGCGGAGGTTGCGGAGCTGCTCGACCGCCGCCCCGGGCAGCCGGACCACCCGGCCGCTCTGGTCGATGGTGCGGGTGATCTGGGCCCGCACCCACCACCGGGCGTAGGTCGAGAACCGCAGCCCCCGCTCGGGGTCGAACCGCTTGGCCGCCCGGAGCAGCCCGAGGTACCCCTCCTGGGTCAGGTCGGCCCGGTCCATCATCCGCCCGGCGAGCTTGCGGGCCTCGTGGAACGCGATCCGGTGCTGCGACATCGCGAGGCGCCACCGCAGCTGGTCCGCCACGTTCCACGCCGCGAGCGCCGCGCGCGCGGGCGCCTTCAACGAGCTATCCTCGCGGCTCGCCTCCACCACCAGCGCCAGCGCCTCCTCGAGCTTGTCGACCCAGCCGGCGTGGGTCCGGTACCGCCCCGAGGTCGCGCGGCCGAGGATCGGCGCCACCTGCGGGAGCTCCCGCAGCGCCGCCCACACTTTCCGTTCGGCGTCGCGGATCTGGCGCCCGATCAGGACCTCGTCGGCGGCCGACAGCGCGCTCTGTGGGCGGCCGAACGAGGTCGACGGGTCGCCCGTGGCGCGGGTGATCGAACGCGGCGGGACGGGAGCCGGCCCGACCCTCGAGTTCGGATCGGTCCGCGGACCCCGTCCTGCGGAGTCCCGAAGTGGCGCTCCTACAGCGTCAGCTCGCTCGCCCACGGCCCCTCCAACGGCTGAATCTTGACTCATGAGTCCAGATTATCCGACGGAGCGGGTCGGGCACAAATGGGGGAGGCGTTCGTGACGAACGGAGACGACGACGCGGGCCGGGGGGGTTCAGACTCTCGGTGCCCCCGCGCGGGTGGTTCGTTGCTGTCGAGGCCCCAACGCATTACCACCCGTCGAACAGGGCGAGACACGAGGAGAGCGGATGACGTTCCAGGTGGGAGACAAGGCGTACGTCCCCAATCACGGCGTGGGAATCGTCAAGGAAATCCGCTCGGTCGACCTCGAAGGCCAAACGTACCAGATGTACGTGATCAAGATCCTCGACAGCGCGATGAACTTCTCGATCCCGCTGTCCCAGGTGGGCGCGCGCGGGATCCGGGCGGTGATCCCGGCCAGCGCGGTCGAGAAGGTGTACGAGGTGCTCCGCGACAAGGAGACCCCGGCCGACAAGCAGACGTGGAACCGGCGGTACCGCGAGTACACGCACAAGATCCAGACCGGCGACCCCCTGCAGGTCGCGGCGGTGCTGCGCGAGCTCGCCCGGCTGAAGGCCGAGAAGACGCTGTCGTTCGGCGAGCGCAAGATGTACGATCAGGCCCACTCCCTGATCGTCCAGGAGCTCGCGGCGGCGCGAGACGTGGACGAGCAGGTGATCAAGGACGAGATCGAGGCGATCTTCGCGAGCTGACCCTGGACTCCGTCCCACGGGACCGAGCAGAGTCGAACTGTACCGGCCGATCCCCCTCTCCCACGCAGCGGGGAACCGTACCGGCCGATCCCCCTCCCACGCAGCGGGGAACTGTACCGGCCGATCCCCCTCTCCCACGCAGCGGGGGAGAGGGTCGGGGACGTCACTACAGTTCTGTCAAGCGATGAGGTGGGGATCAGGACCTGGGCGGTGGCCGCGTTCCGCGTCGATGTGGC
>JBEBJC010000942.1:0-3535 GCA_040080105.1 Myxococcota bacterium | reverse complement strand
CACCCACCACGAGCGCGGGAGCTGGTCCACCGGGCGCGCGGCCAGCGCCAGCGACCCGATCGCCGGGACCAGCAGCAGCGACCCGTACCGCGCCGCGTCGAACGGGGCGTCGGCGCGGACGGCGCCCACCACGACCGCCGCCGCGAACGCGCCCATCGGCCACCGCCACGGGTGGGCCGCCGCCCGTCGGGGGTCGCGCAGCACCACCGCGAGCGCGACCAGCGCCAACAGCCCCGACCCGAGCTGGGGCAGGCTGACGGGGCCGGCGGGCACCGCCCAGCCGAGATCGAGCGCGAGCCGCGCCGGGACGAACCACCACACCGGTGCCCGGTAACTCCGGCGGGGCTATGTCGGCGCGATGGGGTCGGTCGACGTCGCGGGGTGCGAGGTGGGGGCGCTCCGGCGCTCCGAGTGGCTCGATCGGCTCGCCGCCGCCGCCGCTGGGGACCGGCCGCACCACCACGTGTCGATGAACGCCGCGAAGTGGGTGGCGATGCGCCGCGATCGCAGCCTGCGCGCCGCGGTCCGCGGGGCGGACTCGGTCGCCGCCGACGGGATCGGGATCGTGTGGGCCTCGCGCTGGCTCGACCAGCCGGTGCCCGAGCGGGTCGCCGGGTTCGACCTCGCCCAGGGGTTGGTCGAGCGCGCGCGGGCCACCGGCCTCGGGGTGTACCTGCTGGGCGCCGCCCCGGAGGTCGTCTCGGCGGTGGCCGAGCGCCTGCGCAGCGACGGGGTGACCATCGTGGGCGCGCGCCACGGCTACTTCCGGCCGGACGAAGAGCGCGCGGTGGCCGAGGGGATCGGGCGCGCCCGGCCGAACCTCCTGCTGGTCGCGCTCGGCACGCCCGCGGCGGAGCTGTTCGTGCACCGGTGGCGCGAGGTGCTCCGCGCGCCGCTGATGCTCGGGGTGGGGGGGACGTTCGACGTGTGGGCCGGCCGCGCGACCCGCGCCCCGCCCCTCGCCCAGCGGTGGGGGCTCGAGTGGGCGTGGCGCCTCGCCGGCTCGCCCACGGCCCGGTTCCGCCGCGCGGTGGTCGACTCGGCGAGGTTCGTCGCCCACGTGGGCCTCGGCCACCGGATCCCGGACGACGGCGAGCCTACTCCGGCGCCGCCGCGCTGACCTCGACCAGCACGAGGTCGCGGAACTTGTACGCCTTGCCGCGGATCGCGCAGCTGAACTCGAGCCCGCCGTCGACCCGCGCGAGCTTCTGGAACACCCCGCGCCCCCGGCACCCCGGCAGCTCGGGCTGGGTCCACGCGAACCAGGTGTACGGCAGGCCCGCACCCACCTCCCCCCGCACGAGGTGCTTCGCCACGTCTTCGCCCACCAGCTTTCCCGCTCGCCCGGCGAACGTCGCCGCCTCGGCGTGCTCGACCGACCACGCGGGCAGCCCCGACGACCGCGGGATCGACCGCGTCTGGTGGATCGCCCGATCGTACGACACCGGGCAGCTCGGGACGTCGACGAACATCCGCCCCACCGGGCCGCCCACGCAGGTCACGGCGCCCGCCACCGTGTCCCAGTCGACCGCTGCGGCGGCGATCGACGGCTGGTGGAAGTGCGCCGCCCCGGCCACCCGCAGCCGCGCCGGGTCGTACAGCTCGGACGCGCGCCGATCGTGGCCGCCGGCCACGCAGCTGCCGGTCGGGATCCGGTCCGACCCCTGCAACTCCCACCGGGTGCCCGGGCACCCCGGCGCCCGGGTCACCGCGCGCTCGGCCACGGTCTTCGGGAACCGGCGGTCGACGTACACCAGGCGCTCGGCGCTCACCGACGTCGGCGTCACCCACTCGACCGAGCTGAACCGGCGCGGCTCGGAGCCGTCCACCGACGCGCCGGTGACCGGCAGCTCGGTCACCACGAACGGGACCCCGGCGGCGAGCGGCGGGCGCTCACACCCCGGACCCCACTCCACCGCGGCCGCGTCGTACCGGCGCGACGCCGCGGCCATCCACGGGGCGGCGACCGCGAGGGCCTCGGGGCCGGACGCCTCGGCGCCGATCCGCCGCGCGACCGCGTCGAGCTCGTCGGGCGACGGGGCGCGGGCGAACTCCACCGCCAACAGGCCGGCGGCGGGGCACGCCGCTCCGCCCGCGTCGAGCGGCAGCGCGTCGAGCACCTCGCGCGGCACCTTGGTGGCCGGGTTCTCCGCCGCCGAGATCACCACCGCCCCCAGGCGGGCCCACGCGGCGCAGTCTTCGGGCGCGTGCTTCACCGCCGCCGCGTACGCGTCGACCGCCCACCCGAGGTTCTCCTTCCACCGCTCCTTGTAGTGCTGGCCGCGCACCAGGTTCACGTCGCCCAACATCCGCCAGGTGTGAGCGTCGTCGGGCGCCTCCTTCAACCTGGCGTTCAGGATCGCCTCGGCGCCCGTGTAGTCCGCCTCGGCCAGCGCCGCCTCGGCGGCCTCGATCACGTCGGGCGCCTGCACCACGGCAGCGTCGCGCGCCCCGGGCAACAGCCCGCTGCACGCGAGGTTCACGAGCCCGACCGACACCAACGACGCGCTGAGCCTGTTCATCGGGGACGGAGCATACCCCGGCGGCGCCGGGCGGGTCGCTGGACAACCGTCCCGCGCGGGCCGATGCTCGCCCCGATGGTCCGCCAGCTGCTGCAGCGCGCCCGGTTCCTCGAGCCCGGCGAGATCCCGTACCGCGTGCGCCAGCAGTGGGTGCGGGCGTCCGATCGGTGGTGGCGCCCGCCGCACACCCCCGCGGGGCCGTCGCCGCGGTGGCCCGACCGCCCCGCGGGGGAGCTGGACTTGCTCGGGTCGGGCCTCGATCCACGGACCGCGTGGGCCGCGACCCGGCTGCAGACCGCGTCGCCCGCCGACGCGGCGGGCTGGCTCGCGCGCAACCCGCCCGGACACGGGATCGGGTGGGCCTCGGCGATGGAGGTCGCCCTGCGCGCGGTGTCGGTGGTCCGGCTCGCGACCGAGGCGCCGGGGCCCGGGTGGCTGCCGGCGCTGCACGCACACGCCGCGTGGCTCGCCCGCCACCCGTCGCGCGGGACCTCGGCGAACAACCACCGGGTGGCGGAGCTCGCGGCCCTCGCGTTCGTCGCGCGGGTGGCGCCCGACCTGCCCGGCGCGCGCCGGTGGGAGGCCGAGGCGCGACGCGAGCTCCCCGAGACGCTGCGCGCCCAGCTGCACCGCGACGGATCGGGGGTCGAGCAGAGCACCCACTACCTCGCGTACGATCTCGAGTGGGCCGCGCTCGCGCGCGCCGCCGGCGTCCCGGACCTCGACGAGCCGATCGGTCGGGCGGCCCGGTTCCTCGCCGCGCTCGCCGATCGGTCGGGGTGGGTGACGTCGCTCGGCGACGACGACGGCGGGATCGTGCTCGCGGGCGGAGAGGACTCGGTCCGCTCGGTGCTCGGCGCGTGTGGCGTCGCCATGCCCGGGTACCGCCCCGACGCGCGCGCCACCCTGCTGGCACCCACGGCGGCGGCGCCCTGGGTCCACCAGCTGCTGGCGAGCCCGAGCCCGCGCGGCCGCCGCGTCGCCCTGCTGGTGGCCCTGGACCGCGTGGACCC
>JBEBJC010000072.1:0-15702 GCA_040080105.1 Myxococcota bacterium | reverse complement strand
GAACTGCCCGACCGCCGCCGCGACCAGGCTCGGGGTGGCGTCCCCGAACAGCGCGGCCCGCAGCGAGCCGGCGGCCGACGGGGCCGGCGTCCCGTCCGCGGTGAACACGTCCCACAACCGCTTCATGAAGTTCGCCGAGAAGTTCAGCTTCCCGTCGTTGCCTCCGGTCCCCAACACCGCCGGGTACTTCACTTCTTCACCCACGGGGGTGAACGCGGCGCGCAGGAACGACAGCGCCTCTTCGGTCCACTCGTTGCGGCAGCGGGTCTGCAGCACATACTTGCCTTCGTCGGACGGCCGCTCGGTCCAGCCGCGGGTGCGCGCCCACTCGCGGTCGAGCATCGCGCGGTACGGGGCGAACCGTGGGTGGGTCGTGGCGCGCAGCGGCGCCAGGCCATCGGCGAGCGCGGCCTTGTCCTTCGGGTAGAACCCGGACCCGCCGTTCCACGGATCGAGGAACGGCGTGGGCGACCACCGGTCGAGGAAGAACCCGAGCAGCTCGCCCTCGTCCAGCGCCGTGGCCAGCTCGAGTCCGCCCGGGGTCCACCGGGCGCGGGCCGCCGGGTCGGCCTGCAGGTGCACCAGGCGCAGCGTGGCCAGCGCCTTCAAGTAGTGGGCCAGCGGGGTCGGGGTGCAGCCCGCCAGCGCGTGTCGATGCAGGTTCACGGGGCCCCCAGCCACGGGTCGAGGGTGGTCGCGCGGGAGGCGCGGACGTCCGCCGCGCGGAACACCGCCTCCAGGAACGCGAGGTCGAACTCGCCCCACTTCTGCCGCAGGCGGCTCACGCGGTCTGCCCACGACGGGCCGTACCGGTCCGACAGCCCGAGCGCCGCGAGGTCGAGCCGCAGGGTCAGCTGGGGCGCCGGCTGTGGAGCGCCGTCGGGCCCGGCGAGGTCCACCGCAGGGACCTCGTCGCCGTCCGCGACGCCGCGGATCCGGCCGTCGGGGTCGCCGGGCGACGGGAGCAGCGCGCACCGGACCTTGCCGTGGTGGGTCAACACCAGCCACAACACGAGGTCGAGCTCGTCGGCGGTCAGCGCGGCGAGCTCTTCCGCAAGCGGGTGCCCGACCAGGTCCGGCGCGGACGGGGCGATCAGGTCGGTCCACGGGCCGAGCAGGCCGGCGTGGGTCGGGGCGGCGCGCCGGACCAGCTCGATCAGGGCCAGCCCGCTCGCGAGCTCGTGCCGGAACCCCTTCGGGTGCCGCTGGACCGGCGGGATCCACGCGTCGTCCGGCGCCTTGGCGAGGTCCCCCCGCGGGTGTCCGAACCGCTCCTGTCGCCGGTCGGCGCGGATCGCGGACTGGAACGCCGGGTGCGCCTTGCCGTGGTCGTGCCACCGGCCCGCGAGGACCAACAGGCGACGGAGGTCGGCCGGTAGCTGCAGCGTCTCCGCGAGGCCTGCAGCCTGTTCGCCGACCTCCCGCCCGTGGAACCCGACCGTCTTCCACGCTTCGAGGGCCGACAGGGCGTCGCTGTTCTCCCCTTCGGCGCCTGCGTCGAACGCGCGCGCCGCAGGGCTCTGCGGAGCCGGGGGTACCACCCCGACCGGACGCGCGGACGACCGGTCGAACCCCCGCTCCGGGTCGTAGCCGCCGTGTTTGGCGTCGACCAGGAGCACCGTGCCGGGGACGAGGCGGCTCTGCGCCAACGCGTCGAGCCGAATCCACGCGCCGTCGGGGTACGACCAGCGCCACGCGTCCGCCTTGTCGAGCCACTTCCGCGCGACCGCGACCGGGACTGGGCACAGCTCGTCGCGGTGGGGCTGGAGCTCGGCGTCGGGCGGACCGCCGATCGACCGCCAGAACACGGTCACGTCGCGCTCCTCGCCGGACCGGACGAACCGGCTCACGTCGAGGTCGGCGCCGGCCAGGTCGGCGGTGGTGTCGAACAGGTCCTGCAGGTCCGGGCGGCGGAGCACGTGGGTCGGCGCGTACGGGTACAACGCCGCCAGCGTCTCGTCGGACAAGCCCGGCTCGTACTGCTCGAGGGTCGCCGGCGACCCGTCCGGCAGGCCGTCGAGCGCGTCGGATGCGGCCCGGACGCTGGCGGCGTCGTACGGGGCCGCCGCCGCGTCGTCGGCGGGTGGAGCGCCGACCACGACGATGTCACCGGTCTCGGCCGCATACCGGGCGCAGCGGCCGAACCGCTGCACGAGGGACGGCCACGGGGCGAGGTCGGTCACGAGCAGCCGGGCGCTGAGGTCCACCCCGGCTTCGACGACCTGGGTCGCGACGATCACCCGGCCTTCCGGAGGGATCGGCGTGTCGCGGCGGAGGAAGTCGGTCACCCAGCTCCGGCGTTCGTGACCGCGGAACCGGCTGTGGACCAGGCGCAGATCGGCGGGGTGCTTCGCCTTGCGCAGCACCTTGTGCAGCTCGACCGCGCGGTCGACCCGGTTGACGACCACCAGGGTCACCGTGCCGGGGGCGTGGCGGGCCTGGAGCAGCTGCACCAGGTCGGCGGGCTCGGCGGGCAGGCTGCGGCTCACGGGCTTGCGCACGTCCCACAGGCCGCCCGAGCGCTCGGGGTCGGCGACCTTGGTCCGCTCGCCCCACAGCGGCGCCACCCGCGGGGCGAAGTCCACGGTGGAGAACCACGCCGACTGCAGGGTCGCGCTCATCCACCAGGAGCGGGAGGGGCGGAGCCCGTCGCCGCGGAACGCGGAGAGCTGGGCGCTGGTGGCGAGCCCCACGTCCATCTGCTGGACCTCGTCGAGCACCCACAGGGCGTCGCGGTGGAGCAGCCCGAAGTCGACGGGCCATCGGGCGCGCCCGGCGGCGTAGCCCCGCATCAGCGCGCGCGACAGGAGCATGTCCTGGGTCCCCACGAGCACCGCGGGGCGGTCGGGATCGAGGGCGTACTCGTCCTCGCACCGGCCCCCCATCAACAGGTGGACGGCGACGCCCGGGGTGGCGGCGAGCCACCGGGCGACCTCGGCGTGGGTCTGCTCGACGAGCACCCGCATGGGCAGCACGAACACCAGGCGGGTGGGCCACGAGCGATCGGCGCGGTGCACCCTGTGGTACAGCCAGGTGGTGACGACCCCGGCGGTCTTGCCCTGGCCGGTCGGGATCCGGATCAGCCGGTCGCGCGCGACCGGATCCTGGCCGAGCCGGAGCTGCCAGGGGTGGGGGCCGGCGGGGTGGCCGGTGACCTGTCGGAAGAAGGACTCGAACTCCACGTCGACCTCGGGGCGACCCTACCCGAAGGGCCGCGGTTCCACCGCTGCGCCGGGGGCGGCGGTTCACGAACTGTGAATGGGTAGGTTTGCTGCGCTCGTTCGGTTGGTTCGCGCGGCGGGAGCCGCTCGGGGATCTGAGGCCTCCGCAGATCGAGACGGGCGAGCACGGAAGATCGGGCGTCCTCGAGTGGTTCCTCTATGGGGGAGAGGAACTGGCGTTCCTCATCGCCGTTCAGCGAGGCGCGGGCTCGGCCCACGGCGCGAGCAAGCGCGTGTTGGTGGCGACGACGACATCCATCTGCCGCTCGATCTCCTCCCGATTCTGCTCCCCCCCTTCTCGGATCCTCCGGAGCAGCGCGGCCGGATCGAAGTCACCGGGGGACCTGAAGTCGCGTAGGATCCTGCCGTCCAGCGCCACGAACAGCTGCGGCTGCGCACCCTTGACATCGATCGGCGCGACCTCTGCCGACAGGCGGAAGCCGAGCATCCTGGCCAAGTGGTCCGGGTGGGTCACGGTCTTGGCGCGAGCTCGCTGCAGGTGCCAGATCAGGTACCGCCGAATCTGTCGAGTGGGCAGGTCGGTGAGGAAGTCCCCGTGCTCCATCCGATCGAACAACGCGAGCGCATCAAGGTAGGCATCGAGGTTCTCGACCAGGATCTCCCCACAGCGCTCGACAGCGGCGGCGCCACCTCGCTCGATCTCCCACCCGGCGCAGGTCAGCAGCGCGAACGCGTCGGCCCAGTAGTCCACCTCCTCGAGGATCAGCTCGGCCGGGCCGGCCCCACGGTAGTTGCTGGCGCTGACTCCCTGGTCGTAGCTGTACAGCGCGTGCATCAGGAACAGGCGAGTCAGACGGGTCCGCACCTCCGCGGACGACCAGCGCAACGCCTCCAGGAACGCATGCCCGAAGCGGACCTTCCCTTCCAATGCGTCGAGGTGGAACGAGCCGTCCGCAGGGGTGGAATCGACCCGAAGGCGCTCGATGCGTCGCTTCAGCGAGCCCGAGATCTGGTCACGCTCCTCCGCCCCCCGCAGGAGCCCAGCCGGGATGCGGATGTGCCCGATCTCCAGCTTGGTGACGAACGAGCCGATCACGCTGCGCACATCTTCGAGGACCTTCTGCCTCTCCAGCAGATCGTGCGGCGCCATCGACGGTGGAGCGCCGCGTCCCCGCATCCAGGGGAGCCGAATCGCCGTCGTATACTCGCCGCCGAAGTAGTGCGCCACGACGACGTCGAGCTGGTTGGGGTTGATGGCGCGACCGACGCAGAACGCGAGGGTCACCGGCCCCGCCACATACAGGTCCACTCCTCGGGCCGAGGGGTACACACTCGGCAGCTGCCGGGACAAGATGTCCACCAGCTCTCGCGCGCACGAGCCGATGTTGCGGGGCTCGAGACTCTCGCTGGTGGTCAGCTGGACAATCCCGGCGAGGTGTTCACCGCGCTCTTGGAGGTGGGCGCTGATCTTTCGCCCGATGTCCGAATCGGGTTCCCTACCGACTGAGATGTACACGGCGACCCGGCCAGTGGCAAGCGACGGATGGTCCAGCCCCTTTTGCAGAAACAGGTCTGCAGCGCGAGGAGGCGCGAACAGCCGGAGTTCGTTGCAGCTTCCGCCCCTCTTGTCGTGGTTGAACACCGTGACCCGATCGGTCCATGCCGACAGCGCGAACCCTAGGTGGGCGTACACGGGCAGCGGGGCATTGCCGACAATGTAGTATTCCACCGACTCGCCGGGGTGCTTCGCCAGTTTGCCCCGCATGCGCGCCACGAGATCGTCGATTGCCGTTCCGAGCGCCCGCCACTCGGCAAGTTGGATGGATTCTCCTGGTTCCAGTTGCGGGACTCTGGCTCCACCATCGGACAGCGAGAGCGTCATCCGCTCCCTCCGTCGATCCGAAAGCGCGGGCATCGGTGCCGCGTTCCCCTTGTACACGTCGAGACGCAGGACCACCTGGACGGGTTCCCTTTCGGTGGGACCCGGGCGCTCCACCAGCGTCCACCGGCCCGGCTCGGCTCCCGGTCGAACCTTCAGGCGGTAGTCGTGGTCGCCCGGAACCTGCAACTTCGACGCTCCGACCGCTTGTTGGAACGCCTCCTCCAGCGTTCCCCCATGCGCGAGCACCCGGTACAGCACCTCCGAGAATGCGAGAGCAGCTTCGTCTGGTACCTTCTCGACGGCCCCCACCACGAAGTCGATGCCTCGATCGGTCATCGCCTTAGCCAGCGGCTCGCTGAAGCAGGCGTTCAGCACCACGAGCTGGACCGCTCCCTGCGCGAACACTTCCGAGATCGTCTGCGGATCGACGTCCTTCGGGACGTCGTCTTGGTCGAACAGCACCAACCGCCCACCGGTGTGGCCGTGCCCACTGAAGTGGACCACCACCGGGTTGTCGGTGAGTAGCGCTGGGCCGAGGTCGATGTACCGGATCGCCGGCCGGTTACAGAACCGGAGCGCGCCGTAGGGACCTTCTTCGATCGCCCGAGACACGCGGCGCACCTCATGGTCGATCCTCAGCCAGGCTTTGTCCGGCTGATTCGCGGACAAGAACAGGACGGTCTTCACTGCCGTGCTCCTACGACCAGGGAAGGTCGAGGTAGTGGGTGACGTTGTCGACCGCGTGCGGGAAGGCCACGAACGCGCTGGTTCGGGCGTCCTGCATCGCGTCGAGGAACGCGTGCAGGCTGGAGAATCCACCCGAGCTGCGGCGCACGCACTTCACCTGGTCGAACGCCTGGTTACCGAACATCACCCAATGCTGCGTCGTCGTGGTCGAACTCGTTCGGGCGATGAAGGCGCACCCGACGGTCGCCTGACTGCCGTCGAGGACATCGAAGGTGTCCGGCGCCTGGGACACGTCGGAGTAGGCGCTCTTCGGCTGAAGGTCGGTGTGTCGCGTCCCGTCGCCAACCATCACGGCGATGGCGGTCCCGCAGCTCTGCCGGTACGCGAGCACTGCGGTCTTGAAGTCGGCGAGCGCCTCGGCGGACGAAGCGCCACTGAACTCGGTCTGAGCGTTGCGCGCAACCACCCGGAACACACCGGGGTGACGGCGGTCCGAGACCACCGCCGGGTTGGCTCCGCCGGAGTAGCTGAAGAAGCACAGAACCTCGTTGACCAGACCCGCCGCCGCACCGGCCGCAGCGAACCCAATGCCATTGGTGTCGATGGACGGGGCCTGTTGCTCGGCGTTCGGCAACGCCGGCGCGCCGCCGCTGCCAGGGGGCCGGAAATCGACGCTTCCCGTGTTCATCTGGTGGTTTCGCAGGTAGGGGTACCGCAACGACAGCATCTTGCCTCCAGCAGAGGTTCACTCCTCCATGGCGGCCGCCGACACAATGTGAACGCCGTCCACCGCCTCCTCGACCGACAAGATCTCGCGGCGGCCGATCTTCATCGAAGGAGGGAGGCTATCGGCCAATTCGAGCATCGTTGTTCGCCAATCGCCGCGGAAGGCTTGGGACCGCCACGCGAGGATCCCCAGCGCCTGTAGCCACAGGCCAGGAAGCGTTCGGTCCGGGGCAACGGCGAACCGGGCGAGATCGCCCGCCGCTGCTCGGTCGAAGGTCGACCCGCACGCCAGCTCGACCGCTCGCGGCAGGGCCTTCAGCGCCCGCCTGCCGTCGCCCGCCCAGTACGGTGCAGCCTCGGCTGCCAACCGATGGGCGGAGGGCAAGTCGCCCGCCCGCCACGCGTGCACCGCCTCCTGGAACAGGAGCTGTCCGGGGAGCACGCCCACCTCGAGGTGGCGAGCAGCGTCCACGAGCTCCCAGTCGGGCCGCGTCGCCACGCCGGAGCGGTAGCGCGCCACGCGGAGCACCCACTCGGCGTACGCCTCGTACAGAGAGCTCCCGACCGCGGCCGCCTCGTCCCGGAGGCGGGGAGCGGCTTGGGTCGCCGCATCGAGGTCGGGTACCTCCAGGAGCGCAGCCAGTTGGTTCGCCCGGGCTGCGAGCCTTCCGGTGCCGTGCCGCTTGCCCTCGGCCGCGAGGGCGTGCAGGTGCGCCGCCTCCGCCGCTGCGCCGCGGTGGTATGCGAACAGGCCCTCCCAGTTCAGCACGTCGGCCCGGGCGGTCTCGGTCGAGCGCTCGAGCGCCCAGGAACGAGCGCCCGAGAGGACCGTGTCACCTGCTCCGTTGCGGAGAGCCACCCGGACGCGCAGCGCCCACCGCCACCGATCCGTCTCCTCCGCGTCGAACGACGGCAACCGACTCAAGAGTTGTTCCGCTTCTTCCAGCGCACCATCGCGCGCAGCGCGACCCGCCCGTGTCAGCATCTCCAAGGCGGAGGGCGGGGAGGCGGACCGGCACAGCGCGTACAGCATCAGCTCGAACCCGCGCACGCTGTCCTCGGCAAGCGTGGTGCGAACGAGAGCTTCCAGCAAGCTGCGCTCGATCGCCTCGTCGCCGAGCCATCGGGCAGCACGCAAACCGCTCTCCAGGATGGTACGTGCACTCGTCAGGTCGCCGCGATCGGTCGCCGCGAGACCCTGTCGGACGGCGACCTGCGCGACGCCTCTCCACTGGCCGGCTGCCTGCAGGTGGAACAACAGGCGGGGCTCGTCCGCGGATAGGCCCTCCGCGATCGCGATGTGGATGCGGGCGCGCTCGGGCACATCCCAGGCGAGAAGTGAGATCGGGAGACGACGAACCTGGAACCGCTCGTCCACCGGTCGCACCCAACCCTGGTGCTGAAGGGCCGCGCAGTGCTTCTCGACCTCCGCGTCCGACAGGTCGGTCAGCGCAGCCAGGGCAGGGACACCCGTGTCGGGCCAGCCGAGGTGGATCGCTGCCAATATGGACTCGAGTGGATCAGGAAGCGGCGAAGCGCCGGGGTCGGTCGCAGGGGTCCGAAGCTGCAGTCCGATCCGGAGGCGATCGATATCCGTGCGAGCGATTCGGATCGCGCCGTCCTCCCAGCGAGCCAGGCCGTGGCGGACCCATGCGGAGAGTTCCCTCGAGAGCTCGTACGCGTCAGGCCCGCAACGGTGCCACAGGAGATCGGCCGCATCGGACCGGAGGTGGAGGAGTCGCTCGGGGCCGCGGAACAGCCCCATGAGCGCCGTACGGTCGGGGGCGCGGGTCCAGTGCGCGAACGCGGCTTCACATTCGCTCGCCGCGGCCGCCCCGACGAGTTCCAGCGCCCCCTCGGCAGTTTGTGGTCGCCGCTTCGGTCGCCGATCCAACAACCGCTCCAGCAACACCCGCGCCTCCTCGGGCACTGATTCCGGCACGGTGATCTCGCCCGCCAACCTCAGCCTCCGCAGCTCGCCGGGTAGAGCGTGTTCGTGGGGCAGTCGCCCCGTGAGAGCCTCGAAGGTCAGGAGTCCCAGGGCATACAAGTCACTTCGCGGATCCGGTCCGTTGCCGACCAGCTGTTCAGGGGCGGCGTATCTTAGATTTCCGGCAACTTCAGGTTCATCCTTCGCGTCGACGGCCTCCCCCCGCGCGAGTCCGAGGTCGAGCAGCGTGGGTCGCCCGTCCGACCCGATGAGGACATGTTCGGGCTTCAGGTCGCGGTGGACGATCCCAGTGGCGTGCACCGAGCGCAGCACGCGCAACGTCTCGATCAGGATTGGCCTCAGGGCGGGCCAGGTCACCGCGCCGCCAGGGTACGGAGTTCCCCGCACGAGGTCGGTCACCAGGAACGTGCGCCCGTCGGCATCCACTCCATCATCGAGGAGTCGGACCACCCCCGGCAACCGCAACGCTTGGAGCGCGGCGAGCTCCCTCCGCGCTGCATCGCTCGTCGCCTTGGACAGCACCTTGACTGCCACCTCTTGGTCGCGGATTCGGTCCCACGCCTCGTACACGACGCTGGAACCACCGTTCGCCAGCACTCGCCGTCGGGTGTAGCGGGCATCGAGGGTGTGAGCGTCGTCCACGAGTAGTAAGCTCCGCGGAACATCCTACCACCAGGGTCATGCCTTGCTCCCTGCACTGATCGAGACACTGAGCACGGTCGCAAACCGAGAAGCGGCCGCGCAGACTCTGCTGACGACGCTGCTGGACGCGGTCGAGGCGCGCCTCCCCCAGTTCCTTGCCGAACATGACCTCGAAGGGGGTAAGGCCCTGCGGGCGATGCTGCACTTGAGGCCCGAACTGGGTTACCGGGGCCTGGTCTCCGCCGCCAGGAGCTCCGGACCGGAAGACGTCCTCCAGTCGACCACGGCCTGGTCACTGGTGCGCCGCACGCGGAGCGCAGTGTGTGTAGACGTCGAGGTGGGCCAATACACCGACATCGAGGGTGCGGTGCTCAAGCTGGAGGTCCCGTCGGAAGACTTCGGGTCGGAGACATTCCGGCGCCTGAAGGCGCGTAGCTCAACCCACTTCTTGGCGATGCCGGTTCGACTGCCGGAGGACGAGTTCTTGGGGATGGTGACGGTCGAGATCGGCTGTCCGGACGCCGCGGGGACGCCGTTCTCGTTCTGGGCCGAGCGCGCCGGCGATCTCCAGGTGCTCGTCGACGTGGCGGCCCTGTTCCTGGAGCGCCTTCGCCCCGCGGTGCCGACGTCTCCCCGCGCGATCGGGGACCCGCTACCCGCGGTGAGTGCGCGGATGGCTGGGGTTCTGGAGACGCTGCGCGCCTTCGCCACCAGCGAAGCGACGCTGATGCTCTTGGGAGAGTCAGGAACGGGCAAGACGACGCTGGCGCACTGGTGCCACACCTTGTCGCCGCGTCGGAACGGGCCTTTCGTGGTGGCGGGGCTGTATCAGGTCCCGACCGATCAAGCCCAAGCGCTGCTCTTCGGCGTCGTACAGGGGGCCTACACTGGCTCCCGTGAGCGCGCTGGCTACGTCGAAGAGGCGGAAGGGGGCACCCTGTTCATCGACGAGGTCGGCGACCTGTCCCCCGCGATGCAGCTCAGCCTGCTGCGGCTACTGGACGCACGCAGGTACCAGCGGATGGGGGAGACCCGGGAGCGAGTGGCGAACATCCGGGTCATCGCAGCGACGAACGTCGACCTCGGGCGGGCCGCTCGGGAGGGCCGCTTCAGGTCCGACCTTCGGTATCGCCTGGAGTCCTTGCCGGTGGAGATCCCGCCGTTGCGGGAGAGGCTCGACGAGATCGGTGCGTGGGCGGCGCTGTTTCTCGACGAGGTTCACCAGCGTGGAGGGCACCCGGGCACGGCCGAACTCGCGCCTGAGGCCGAGTCAGCGCTTCGGACTCTCCCGCTGGAGGGCAACCTTAGGGCGGTGCGGGTTCTGGTCGAGCGAGCCCACGCGTTCGCCCGTATAGCCGCGACCGAAGACGGCCGCGTGCGCATCCTCGCTGCAGATGTGCGGCGGGCAGCGGGGATCCAGTCCAGCAGCGGCCCGGGTCCGATGGAGCTGCTACAGGCCGCCGCGGAGGCCTATCTTGCCCGTGGAGGCTCGCTCGAAGCGGTCAAGGACGTGTTCCCTGGAATGGTGCTGTGGGTCGCACTCCAGCAGGAAGGGGATGCCAAGCGGGTCGCCCGCCGCCTCGGGTTCGAGTATCGCATCCGAGGGGGAAACCACCTGGACACGCTGCGTCGATACGGCGCGAAGCTCCAACAGCTCGCGGAGTCCTGCGGCGCTCCACCCGACCGGTGGCGGCTCGGGCTCTGACGCAGGGTTGAACCCTGCGTCCGCAGGTCCAAACCCTGCGGTCCGAGACTAGAATATCGATATAAGCTTAGTTTTTATTCGGCACGACCCTTGCTTGGCACGTCGCGGGAGGTCTCGTGCCGGACCCGGTCAGTGCGTGGTACTGCAGCCAACGGTCGGCGTTGTTCGTCTTCCTCCGGCGTCGGTTTCCCCGAGTGGACGACGACGCCCTTCGAGACGCGATCCAGGAGACCTTCCTGGACGCCTGGCGGCAGAGGCGGTCCGACGGGTGGGGAGCCGAGGATCTGCCGCCGTACCGGCTGCTGTGCTGCATCGCCTGGCGCAAGGTGCGAGGCGAGGTGCGTCGAAAGGCATGCCGGGTGGAGGTCTTCGGATGGAACGGTACCCCTTCGACACCCGCTGGTCAGCTGTATGGCACCGCGCTGGCCCAGCTCGCCCGGCTGGTTGCGGAGGCGGTCCGTCGCCACGGCCACCAACAGGACGGCCAGCTCCTGCTCGCGCTCGAGCACAAGCTCCTCACCGGCGAGCCGGATCGCGAGGTCGCACACCGGTTCGGGATTCCGCGGGAGTACCTCAACCGCGCCAAGCGCTTCGTCCAAGACGGACTCCTCCAATGGTGTTGACCCATGGCCTAGGACCGTTCGCTTGCCTGGTGGCCGTCGCCCAGGGGGGTGCCGCGGAAGGAGATGGCCTCGTTCGGTGGCTGATGCAGCTGCCGGTGTTCCGCACCGTACCGAACCGGATCCGGGACGACGTCGTCCAGACGGTTGCGCTGACTCTGCTGACCCAACCGGCCGCCATCTGGGGACGCCTGGTCGCGACCGACCCGACCCTTCACCCGTGCCCAGAGGCGGACCGCGTGTTCCGGGCGTACGTCGGTTCGATGGTCCGCAACTGCGTTCGCGACCTGTTGCGTCGCGAGTCGCGTTCGGAGGCGATGCAGCTCGAGCTGGCCGCACCGCGCCAACCAGAGCTCCGAGTGGAGATCGGAGAGACCCTCCGCGCGCTGGAAGCCGCCACCGATACCGCACTTCGCGCCAGCGCTCCACGGGGTCGAGACTCGCTCTCTCAGCTCCACTCTCTGGCCCGAGGCGAGATCGACCTGAAGGACCTCGTGGCTCGGATCGCAGGCGATGGTGCGGACGAGGCGAGCCGCCGCCGTGCGCGCGACACGGTCTACAAGCGGCACCAGCGAGCTCGCACTGCTCTGGTGTCTGCTCTCCGCCACCTCGCTGCACAGGGCCGGGTCGGGAAGGACGTGGCGGCACGCGCCTCCGAGGTGGTGGACAGCGTATTCGCCCTGCGATGAGGCAACCGGACGAGCGTTGACCACAACCGAAGGAGGAGCCATGAAGACGGTCCCGCAGGCAATGCAGCAGTTCATCTTCGGCCTGGAAATCCCGTCGTGCGAGAACGGAACCTGTGGGCGCTGCGACAGCTGTAGCGTGCGACGCCAAAGGGACGCGCTCCGCGGTCATCTGGAGACCGGCCTCTCGGTGTCCGAGTTCCGGATCTCGGGCTCGTTCGACCGATCCACTGCCGTTCGCCCTCTCCACGACATCGACCTGTTCGTCGTCCTCAACCGAGACGACCAGTCCACCCCCGCGAGCCTGCTGGCGCGCATCCGACAGCTCCTGGGCGACGCCTACCCCAACAAGGAGCAGCCAAAGGAGCAGAGTCGTTCGATCAGCGTGGAATTCACTGGGACCGGGCTATCTTTCGACGTGGTCCCCGCGTACCCGCACCCCGACGGCGGATACTCGATTCCGGACCGAGACGTGGAGCGCTGGATTCGCTCCGACCCGCGGATTCACCATGAGCACAGCGTCGAACGGAACAAGCTTGCCGGCGACATGGCCAAGCCCATCGTGAAGGCCCTGAAGCGCTGGAACCAGTCGCAGGCCAAGAAGGTCGTGGGGTCGTTCCACCTCGAGCTGATGGTGTACGACGTCCTGCGGAGCAAGCCCACATCGTTCGCGGAGGGCATCGCCGAGTCGTTGCAGGGGCTGGCATCGAGGGTGACTGCACCCATGCCCGAACCGGCGGGGATTGGTCCGGACGTGGACGCTCGTTTGACACGGGACGCGCGCAAGGTCGCGAGCACGGCGTTTCAGGCGGCGGCGAGAGACGCGGGTCGGGCGGTCGATGCAGACCAGCGGGGCCGACCGTCGGAGGCACACCAGGTTTGGAGGGCCCTGCTCGGCAGCGACTACCAAAGCACATAGCTACATCAGCAAACTATCTACAAAAGCGCGGAAACTGGAGGACGAGATGGGGACGTTGTCGGAGCTCCGGACGTTGGGTGAGAGGGAGGTGGCGGAGCAGGCGAGGGTCCTGCGCGAGATGGGAGACGAAGCAGGGGCGGCGGCCCTCGTTCCCACACGCCACCGGGGTCCAGACCGGGGGTGGTACACCCCCCGGGTCAAGCTCTGGCAACACAGCACGCACCGGCTCGGCTTCATCCGCCTGCCCACCGACCCCGATCGGAAGTCCGTTCCGATCGTCGCTGCCGGCCGGACCGAGCCCGACCTGACGCTGAGGGGGCAGCGGATCGACATCAAGCTCGATCGGCTACGGGTCGCCGAGTACCCAGGTGCCGGTCCGCACCACGTGCTGGTGACCTTCGACGCGGTGCACGGAGCAGACGAGGACCTCACGTTCAACCAGGCCTACCGGGTGCCCGCCGGGGACGAGGCAGGCGTCGTGGGATTCCCGGTGTTCCGCGGTCTCGTCGTACCGAACGGCGGAGTCGCGCTGCAGATCGCCACCACGAACGTAAAATCCTCGATGGACGAAGATATCCTTGGCTTCCTGGGCTCCGGTGCCGTCGCCGCGGGCCTGCAGCTCCTCACCACCGCTCAGCCGGCGTTGAAGCCGCTGGTCGAGGTGGGGAGGGGTCTCGCGAAGTCGATCGCGACTCGGAGCCAGAACGTGAAGGTTCAGGAGCTGAGCATCGGCCTGGACTTCGACGACGCCACCCTCGGCCCGCGGCTGCGAACCGGGAACTACATCGCCGCGCAGTCGGACGATGACATCAACTGGAGCGAGTGGACGTACGACCGCGAGCGGGATTCCATTGCCCATGTGTCGAGTGGCGAACGGCTGCCGTACAACTACCTGGTGTTCCGGATCTCGCGTTCGAGTTGAACCATGGCGCCGCACCGCACGCACACCTGCGGAGGCGCTCACGGCCACTTGAGGTTGAGGTTCTTGGGGTCGCCGCCTGCAACGACGACGACCTCGTGAGCCTGACCGGTGGCGGCGTCTGCGGGTGGCGCCCCCTCGATCACCCCGCGGCCTGCGGTTTCGACGAGGTCCGCCCGCCACTTGCCCTTCGGGTTCCGCTCGACGAGCAGCACCCGCACGCGAGTGCCGCGGCGCAGAGGGACCCACGCCTTCTGGACCGGCGGCGGAGCCACCTCCGCCTGCCCGGACGCCCGCCCCAGGGCGAGCCCGGCCTTCTTCGCGTCCTGGAACTCGTTCTGCGGACCGATGTGCATGTACCGGCCTTCCGCCCGGGCGATCGGACGAGCCAGGGCGATGAGCTCCCGGATCTGCACGCTCTCGGCCCAGCCGGAGACTCGGGCGTCCATCGACCGATGGAACGCCTCCACACAGGCTCGTGGGTCCGCCTTACCGCCGCGCATGTCCTCGACCTCCCACGCGGCGTGGCCAAGCCGCACTCGGCCGAACCCGAGCGGTCGGGCGAGGCCCAGCTGGTGCCGCGCGGCAGAGTCGCCGCCGAAGTCGAGGGCCCACAACACCGCACCCAACTCCGCGGGGCGTACGTTGTGGACCCGAACGCGGCCTCGGAACATCGTTCCCCGGTCGAGCGGGGCGAAGGTGGTCGAAACCTGCCCGGTGCCCTTCAACGGCAGAAGGGGCTTCTCGACGGCCTCGGTCAGGGGGCGATACCGCTTCCAGCCCCGAACCCGCACGTCCGGGTCCATGTAGGTCCGGTACTTCGGCTTGCCATTCACCCGCTCCGGTTGAGCACCATGGGGGTCCTTCCGTTGCTCGACGTAGCACGGATAGTAACTCGCCTTGGGCGCCGCCAACACCGCGCAGACCGGCGGCAGTACCCTTGGGCTGCCCTGAACCCGGCTCAACCCAAAGCTGATGCGCCCCTTCAGGGCGGCCGACTGCTCGTCATCACCTTCCCCGCGGCGAACGGTGCCGAACAGCGCCTCGACGAGGTCGAGGTTGGCCGAGCCGGCGTCGGGCTGGGCGTTCTCTACCGCGTCCCATGTGGTGTGGTCGTAGGCGAGCCGGAACATCATCGCGAGCCCGAACGCGCGCAAGCTTCCGTCCACGTTCCGCAGGAAGAACACCGGCACGCGCCGGTCTTCGAAGTACCTCGCCTCCGCGCCTACGAAGTGCTCTCGCCAGAATCGCCACTCGGGGTTGGGCGCCTCGGACCATCGCAGCGCGCCCTGTTGCCCTCGCTTCGCCCGATCCTCGCCGGTCGCCTCCTGAACTTCGCCACCGGCGCGGTGGATGAACTCGAAGTCCTCCATCTGCTTCGCGGAGACGGGCACAGGCCCGATGCCTGGCGCGTCGTAGAACACGAAGTCGTGGTGCTTCGGGTGACCCGAGTCGGAGCGATCCGACCTCGCGGTGGGGCTCCAGGTCGACGGCTGCCCAGTGAGCACCAGAGTTCCCTGGATCCGCCCGTCGGTGCTGGTGACCTCCCCGAAGTCAGTGGTGTATACCTTGGACCGCGGCCGAAGCACCTGAATGGCCGCGGTCACCGCTCGGTTCTTGCCCCACGCGCGGTACTTGTCCGGCGCGGACTGCTTGCGTCCTGGGGTGTACCGCGGATTCCCGAGCCTCTTGGCCATCGTCGTCAGCAGGCCATACTCGATCTTCGCGAAGTGGCACGGTTGAATCGTCGCCACCGGAGCCTGTTGCGCGCCCGCCCCCGGAC